>QGUQ01000207.1 GCA_003242195.1 Bacillota bacterium
CCTCGACACTGGCTCCAGTGTATCACGCCCGGCGCCTGCCGGGCAGGGCGTAGAGTCCGCCGGGCAGGCCGATGAGGCCGCCGAGCAGGTTGGTGAGCCCGCCGGGAGGGCGGATCACGTCGTGGTCAGCGCGGTGAGGAAGGCCTTCGCCGCCCCTCTGACGTCCTCGGCCTGCAGGATGGCCGAGGCCACGGCCACGCCCGCGGCACCGATCTGGCGTACCGCCGGCACGTCCTCCGGCCGGATGCCGCCGATGGCCACCACGGGCAGGCGGGTGGCCTGCACCACCGCCCGCAGGCCCTCCAGCCCGATCACCCGCGAGTCGGGCTTGGTGCTCGTGGACCGCAGGGCGCCGGCGCCCAGGTAGTCGGCCCCCGCCCTTTCGGCCGCGCGGGCGCGCTCGGCAGTACGGACCGAGACGCCCAGAAGCCCCGCCGGCCAGAGGCGCCGGGCGACCTCGGCGGGCAGGTCGTCCTGGCCGAGGTGGACGCCGTCGGCGCCGGCCGCCAGGGCGAGGTCCAGGCGGTCGTTGACGATCAGCAGGGCACCGTACCGCGCCGTCACCCGGCGGAGGGCCAGCGCCACCTGGTAGGCCACCCGGTCCGGCGTCGCCTTGGCCCGCAGCTGGACGGCCCGCACGCCCGCCGCCAGGGCAAGTTCCACCAGCTGTACCGGATCGCGCCCGCCGGCCAGGCCGAGGTCGCAGATCAGGTACAGTCCCAGCTTCTCGCGCCATCCCGCCGGCTGCCGGCCCTCACCGGGTGTCCCGGCATGGCTCGGCGAGGGGGCCTCCGGACGGGCCATCGCCTCCGGGCCCGATCCCGGGCCGCCGTGGGCCTGGCCTGTCGCGTTGGTCATGCCTCCCATCACTCCCCGGGTTCGTCCCATCAAAGGGCGTGCAGCCAAAGCCGTACCGTTGCCGATGACCGCATGTTCGTCCAGGACGGTCGATCCGTCCCGTAACGGCCGGTCCGTTTCCTCAGGCCTCGCGGATGCGTAGCCCGTCCACGGTGGCGGTGCCGGCGGCCCCGAGGGCGTAGAGCTCGTCCAGGAAGGCGGCCTGGAAGCCGCCCGGTCCCGTTACCCGGGGAGCCGCTCGCTCCGCGGCACGCCCGTAGACCGCCATGGCCAGCGCCGCGTCCCGGGCCGGGTCCTCCGTGCCGGCCAGGAAGACCGCCACCGCGGTCGTGGCCCCACAGCCGCCGCCGGTGATGGCCGCCAGCAGCGGGTGGCCGTTGTCGACGGTCCAGACCCGCCGCCCGTCGGTGACCAGGTCGGTGGCGCCGCTGGCCACGACGGTGCAGCCGTAGCGGGCCGCCAGCTCCCGCGCCGCACCGGCGACTGCCTCGAGGGCGACCCGCTGGCTGTCCACACCCCGGCTACGGCCGGCGGCGCGATCCGGATCCGCCAGGGCCAGGATCTCGGCTCCGTTGCCCCGCACCGCCGTCACCCCCTGCTCCAGCAAGAGGCGGGCGGTCTCAAGGCGCAGCGGCGTGAAGCCGGCACCCACCGGGTCGAGCACCACCGGCACCCCGTTGCGCCGGGCCTCCCGCCGGGCGGCCAGGAAGTCGTCCACGTCCCTGGCCCGCAGGCTGCCGATGTTGATCACGACGCTGCCCGCCCGGCCGGCGATGGCGGGGAATTCCTCCGGCTCCCGCGCCATGATGGGCGACGCGCCCAAAGCCAGGGTGACGTTGGCCGTCCAATGCATGACGACCGGGTTGGTCAGGTGATGGATCAGGGGCCGCGCCTCCCGCACCCGCCGGAGGCAGCGGGCCGCTTCCTCCTCCCAACTGGGACCCTGGCGGGCCCGGGGCGGGGGTGTCGCCGCGGACCCGGGTGGGGTGCCGGCGCCTCGGAACGTCTCCATCGGGTCCTCCCTCCTAGCGGTTGCCGGGGTGCGCTCCGCCGGGAGCGGGCAGCAGCCGCAGGATGAACCAGGCGGCCAGGGCGCCGACGGCGCTGCTAGCGGTAAAGGGCACGATGTAGAAGAACCAGGCGGCCACCTCCTGGCCCAGCAGCCAGCGGGCGATGGGGAAGGCGACCAGAGCCCCCAGGAGGCCGGTGCCCACTACCTCCCCGGCCACCGCCGCCCCCGGGTGCCGGGTCATCCGGAAGAAAAGGCCGGCCAGGGCCGCGCCGAAGAGGCTGCCCGGGAAGGCCAGCAGCGTCCCGATCCCCAGGAGGTTCCGCAGCGTGCTGATGACCAGCGCCAGCGTTACCGCCCAGACCGGCCCCAGCCACACGGCCGCCAGGACGTTGATGGCGTGCTGGACCGGTGTCGCCTTGGCGACGCCGACGGGTACCACCAGGGCCCCCGCCAGCCAGGTGCCCAGGGCCGCCAGGAGCGCCGCCAGCACCAGGCGCCGGGTCTCCATGCCGGCTTTCACCTCGTGCCACCCGGCGCCAGTTGGCCGGGTTCGTCCCAGGGGTAGAAGGAGTTGGTCGGGCCGTGGCCGTGCCCCAGGGGAAAGGCATGGCGGATGGCTCCGGTGATGTACCGCTTGGCGAGGGCCACCGCGCCCGGCACGTCCTCGCCCCGGGCCAGGTAGGCGGCGATGGCCGCCGAGAAGGTGCAGCCGGTGCCATGGGTGCTGGTGGTCCGGATGCGCTCGGCCCGCAGCTCTTGCCACTGGCGGCCGTCGTAGAGGATGTCGACCGCTTCGTCGCCCTCCTCGGCCAAGTGACCGCCCTTCACCACCACCCATTGCGGGCCCATGGCCTTGATCTCCGCGGCGGCGCGGCGGGCGTCGTCCAAGGACTCCACGCGGAGCCCGGTCAGCTGCTGGGCCTCGTGCCGGTTCGGTGTGACCACGGTGGCCAGGGGCAGCAGCGTTTCCCGGACGGCGGCCCTAGCCGGTTCGTCCAGGAGGGGTGCCCCGCTCTTGGCGATCATCACCGGATCCACCACCACCGGGAAGGGGCCCAGGCGGCGCCGCCAGTAGGTAAGCCGCTCCGCCACCGCCGCCACGATGTCGGCGGTAGCCAGCATGCCCGTCTTGACGGCGTCGGTGCCGATGTCGTCCAGCACGGCGTCGATCTGGGCGGCGACGAAGTCGGGGGGAACGAGGTGGACGCCCTGCACGCCCACGGTGTTCTGGGCGGTGAGCGCGGTCAGCGCCGACGTGCCGAAGACACGGAGGGCGTTGAAGGTCTTGAGGTCGGCCTGGATCCCGGCTCCGCCCCCGCTGTCCGAGCCGGCGATGGTCATGGCCCGGGGAACGGGGGCCGGCGGTTGGGTTGCCCGCGGGTCTGTCATGGAACCTGCTCCTTTCCCTGGTGGTCGCACCGGGAGGGGGTCGCGGCGGGTGAAAGGCTCGCGGCCGAGGCTGAAGGAAAGGCCGCGGGGAACCCCGCGGCCCTGATGGCGAACTCCTCGGTGATGGGCCGCACCGTTCCCTCCGGTGGCATTACCCACATCAGGTTCGAGGGGTTCGGGCTCGCGCCCGTCTCAGCCGGCTTGCGCCAGCACCCCCACGGTGCTCCTGCCCGTCTGTGGTTCTTGAGTCCAGTATCGGCCTCCGCCCGGCCGGGGTCAACGGGCCGCGGTGGCAGCCGGTCGCGGGAGGCTTCAGCCCGCGAGCGGGGGCGGGAAAGGCCAAGGTCCGCCCCTCCGGACCCGCCGGAGGCACGGGCGTGGCCATGACAGGTTTGCTGCTCGGGGGAAAAGGGGCGCGGGGTCGGGTAAAGAAAGGGGGAAAGAAACGATGGGAGGGAACGGGGTGCGAGAGCGTCTCAAGCCCGTGGCGCGGGCGGTCGCCCTGTTGATGTTCATCCTGATCGCCTACCTCTGGCAGAAGCAGACCGGCGCCGGCGCGGCCTACTTGCTGGCGTCGACCTTGGCCGTCGTCCTGGGCGTCCTCCTGTTTGCCGGGTCGCTGTTCGGAATCCTGTATTGGATTAGCCGGGCCGGGTCCGGTTCCCGCGAAGCAGGTTCGGAAGAACCGGCGCGCCCGACCGGGACCCGGCTCCACCGGCTTCCTGACCAGGCAGCGGGCGGCCGGCCGGCGGGCCAACGGGCGGGCCGGTCGATGGCGGCCGGGCGGGGGCGCAGGGCGGGAAGCCAGCCTTGATGGCGGTCTTCCTGGCCCTGCTGACGGGCACGGTGGCGGGCGCCGCGGGCTGGGACCGCATCCTTCCGGGCCGCGCCTGGGACCTGTTGGCCCGCCTGGCCTTGC
>QGUQ01000208.1 GCA_003242195.1 Bacillota bacterium
ACTGTTCCGCAGCAAGAACCGGGTGATCGGCCACATCTTGCAGGGCAACAAGAAGGAGAACCTGAAGCGGATCATCCTGGGGACCGGGGTCCTGGCGGCGCAGGAAACGCGCTGGCGCATGGGGGCGCACCCGAAGGGCAACACGATGTCGCCGATGGACGACATGTTTACGGGCGGCGCCGCCTACGCCTTTTTGCGCGTAGGGCCGCCCGGGCGGTTCGACATCGAGTGGGATGCGGAAACGCTCTTGGTTCGCGCCGACTGGTTCTGGCGCCCGACCGACAAGTTTGGTGCCACGAATCCGAAGGACTCCCGCTACACGTCCCGCGAAACGCGGCCCGAGGTCGTGGCCAACGCCCACCCGAACTCCAGCAACGAGATCGTCTTCAAGCATGGCATTAGCATTTTCCGTTATCCGCCACGGCGGATCCGGGTGTCGGCTTCGTGGCGCGAGGAAGTCATCGGCTGGTTCAAGCAAATCGGCGTGACGCAACTGGGTGACAGGCCCGTGGAGGAGGTTGTCGTGGCCCATGGCGGATGAAAGGAAGCCGGCGGTCGAACGGCCCACGTTGCAGGAAGGCGAAACGCCCTACTGGGCCTTGCGACGGGCGGCCTGGGCGGAACGGCAGCGGGGAGAAGAGGGCTATTGGTTTACGGTCCTCCGGCTGCTCGCGGTGGAAAATGCCCGGGGGTGGCTGGCCCAGCAGCGGTGGATCGAGGAGTTCTTGGACTTTGATCCGCGCACGGACCCCCGTGCGACGGCGGAATGGCCGTGGGCGGACGAGCAGGAGATCCCAGCCGGGGCCGTACCCGCCCTGGCGCAGCGGCTGAATGCCATGGCCCGCGCCGGGGCGGTGCTGCGTATTTGGGACCGTCGTTGGAAGGTTTTATTGATGGAAGGCTATCCAGGCCCCATTGACGTGGCCCCCCTGAAAGACCTTCCGGGCGTTGCCGACTTGTATCCCGATTGCCCGGGGCGCGTTCTGGTCCTAGACGGCTTCGGTGCCCGCCTGTCGTTCCGGTTCGCCCGCCGAGCGGAAGGCATGGCGGATCCGGGCCGGGTGACCGTCGATGTCTTGGGTACCATCGAGGATATACCGGAGCGCTGGGTGGGCGGGGGGCTGCGGTTTCGCGTGGAGCTAGCGGTGAAAGACGAGGGGCGCTCCCACTATTGACAATCATGCAGTATGAATTCCACAATGAAACCAGGAAATGACCCGGGAGGGAGTCGGACGACATGATTCGGGCCCGGACAGAATCCGGTACAGTCTACGAATTCCTGGGGCCGGATCAGTACCGGCGCAACGGCTACGAACACCGGTGCATCGTTTGGGGGGCGGTGGCCCCGGCGAAGCCGAAGGGCAGCCTCTTGTTTATGGTTCCCCTGGCCAAGGCGCCGGGAGCGGTGCATTTTGCCCCCGTGCGGATTTTGCCGGGGAAGGTGGCGGTGGGCTTGCCGGTGGCGTTCCTGCTACCGGACGGCGACGAGCTTCGGGCCATTGTGTCGACGCCGGTTGTGGAAGTGGGGGACGAAAACGGCGTAGACAAGGGCGCGGAGGTCGGGATCGAAGGCGAGGTCAAGCCGTTGCCCGAGGAGTTGCTCAAGAAGCTGATGGATTAATGGCAACCGGCGGGGGGAGCGCACCTTTGTGCGCTCCCCTTTTCGGCAAGGGGCTGTGGCGATGAGGGGCCTACAGAATCGACCTAATCCCAAGGATCTAAAGCCCTGTCCGGTTTGTGGATATCACCACATTGTGCCCGGTACGCCACAAGAGGAGTGGCAGCAGGCGGATGCGTGCCGGATGCAGATGATCGTGGACATCGAGGCCGAGCGAATGGCGTGGTACGAGAACCATTGGTGAAGTGACGGAGGAGGAGGGAATGACCTTGACCGCTTCGGTGGTTCGTCCAGTAGACGACCTGGGGCGGATCGTCATTCCCATTGAAGTTCGTCGGCGGCTGGGAATCGGGCATGGAACGAAGCTGGCCGTGTCGGTGGGGGACGACGGCTCCATCGTGTTGCGCCCGGCGGAAGGAACCCAGATCGAACGAATGGCCCGGGTTCTTTGGGATGTGCTGAACGCCATTGACCGGCATTTGGCGGGCCACGACGTGGATTGGCGGGACCTGCGTCGGGCCGTCCAGTCCGTGCTTGATGAAGGAACGGTGTAATGCCGCGAGGAGGGGGCGAGTGTGCGGGTCACCGTTGACCGAGACGCCTTGGTCGCGGCCCTGGGCACGGCCGCCCGGGCCACGAGGACGAATGCGACCCTGCCCGTTCTGGCCGGGGTCCTGGTTCAAGCGAGCGAAACGGCCGTTCGTCTGACGGCGACGGATCTGGACCTGACGATTCAGACTAGCGTTGCTGCGACGGTGGAAGATCCCGCGAGCATCGTTCTTCCGGCCCGCTACTTGCTGGAATTGACGCGGCGCCTGCCGCCTGGTGAAGTCCGGATCGAAGTGCAAGATACCGCGGCAGTGGTTCAGGCGGGCCGTTCCCGGTTCACCTTGCACGGGATGCCTGCACGAACCTTTCCGGCGGTCCCGAGTATCGAAGGGGAGCCGGTGATGTTGAACGCTGGCGCCTTGCGCGATTTGCTCCGGCGCACGCGATTTGCCGTGCTGGCGGACGAAACGCGGCCGATTCTCACGGGAGTGGAGTTGCGAGGCGACGGTGAACGTCTGCGGGCGGTCGCCACCGACAGCTACCGCATCGCTTGTGCGGAGAAACACGGACTCGGTTTCAAGCCGATTCCTTCAACGGTCCTTCCGGGCCGGGCGCTGGCGGAAGTGGAACGCCTTCTTCGGGACGACGAGGAATCGGTCACGCTGTTCCTGGCCCAATCGTCGGCCACGGTGGAAGTGGGCGACGTCCGGGTCACGACGCGGGTGCTGGAGGGTCAGTATCCCGATGTCCTGGGGCTGGTCCCGCAGGAGTATCCCCACCAGGCGCGGGTGAACCGCCAGGAGCTTGTGGATGCGCTAGGCCGGGCAGACTTGCTCGCGGGGGCTCACACGCAGTCCAAGCACCAGGTGGTTCTGGACTTCGATGCGGGGCGCATTGTGGTAACGGCGCAAGACCCCGAGCTGGGGACGGCACGCGAGGAAGTGCCTGCGGGCTATGAAGGGCAACGTCTGGTGATCGGCTTCAACGCCCGGTACCTGCTGGATGGGCTGCGGGTCATCGACGCGGAGGAGGTCGAAATCCGGCTGATCGATCCAAAGAGTCCGGCCGTCGTGCAGGGCGTTGGGGAGGATGGCTTTCGGTACATTGTGCTACCCGTGCTGATTCGGAGCGATGTGGCGCCGGCGCTTGGGAGCGAGGTCGGTGCGGAGTACGGCGGCAAGGAGGTGGTGGGGGCGTCGTCCCCGGCGGCCGAAGTTTGAGTGAAAGCGGCCCCTTTATGTATGGAAGGACTTTCAGCGGGCGCCTTGCGTGGGGCGCCTGCTTTGTTTGGGGGTGGGGCGTTGAATACTGGGCACGCCGTGGCCGTCGGGATCGACCCGTCCTTGACCCGCTTGGCGCTGGCCGTTGCCGGGGCGAGGGAGGAGACGGCGTCGTTTCATGCGCGGGGCTATTCGGGTGTCCCGCGCCTGCGCGTCCTGCGAGATCAGGCTTTGGCGTGGATCCGCCAACACCAGCCGTCCGTCGTGGTGATGGAAGGTTACTCGATGGCCGCGAAAGCCGGGCGGCTGGCGGACTTGGGCGAGTTGGGCGGCGTGCTGAAAACGGCCTTGTGGGACGAAGGTTACCGGGAGGAGGACGGTACGCTCGTCGTGGTGACGCCCGCCCAGCTCAAAAAGTTCGCCACGGGCCGCGGCAACGCCGAAAAGGCCGCCGTCGTGTCGGCCGTGGCCCGGCGGTGGGGGGTGGAGGTGGATACCGACGACGAAGCGGATGCCTACGTACTGGCACGAATCGGACTGGCTCTGCTGGGCGGCGAGGAATCGCTGACAGCCTATCAAAGGGACGTGATGCAACGGATCCGCACCCAGTCGCCCGGTTGGCTTCGGCTGGGATGGGGGCCGCCCACGCGGGTCCCACAATCGAAGATGACGTACATCCAGGCCCGCCGGAGTTCCGGCGGGCTTGGTGTTTGAAGGGGGGTGATGGCCGTCCTGGGCAAGACCCACGCCGCCGCCGGCGCCTGCGCGGCGGCGTTTGTGT
>QGUQ01000209.1 GCA_003242195.1 Bacillota bacterium
AGAAGAGGTGATATGGGATCTAGGGCGGTCTGGGGGGGTCGGGGATGTGTATAAGGGACAGTCCAGGAACCGGTCGGCGATGTGCCGGTACTCCTCATCCCCCGTGATCACCGCCAGGCGACCGAGCACGGCCGCCGCCACCGCGTTGCCCGAGGGCACCGCCTGGTCGAACAGCTCCGCGGGACGAACCAGCGGCGTGCCCGCCTCTTCCGGCGCGTCGTAGAAGACGCCGGCTTCGGCATCCCAGAAACGGTCGATCATGGGCCGGGCCAGGCGGTCTGCCTCCTCCAGCCAGCGGGGATCGCCGTCGGCGGCATGAAGCTCGAGCAGCGCCGCGATGAGGAAGGCGTAATCCTCCAGGAACCCGGGTACGGGCAAGGGCCGGCCGCGGTAGGCGTGGAGCAGGCCGCCGTCCGGCCGCCGCAACTTGGTCAGGAGGAAATCCGCCGCCCGCCGCGCGGCCTCGCCGTAGCGGGGTTCGTCCAGAACCAGGGCGGCCTCGGCCAGGGCGGCGATCATCAGCCCGTTCCAGCCGGCCAGGATCTTGTCGTCACGGCCGGGCGGCGTGCGCCGCCGGCGTGCGGCCAGGAGGCGCCGCCGGATGTCATCCACGCGCCGCTCCAGCTCGCCCGGGTCCAATCCGAACCGGCGGGCCAGCGCCGGTACCCCTTCGCCCGCCACGGCACGGTGGAGGACCGTCGTCCCGTCCTCGAAGTTCCCCTCTTCCGTCACCCCGTACCAGCGGGCGGCCAGGACGGCGTCGTCGCCGTCGCCCAGGGCCTCGCGCAGCTGGGCCGGCGTCCAGACGTAGTAGGCCCCCTCCTTGCCGTCGCTGTCGGCGTCCAGGGTGCTGATGAACCCGCCCTCGGGAGCGGCCATCTCCTCCAGGACGAAGTCCAGGGCCCGCCGGGCCACGCCGGCGTAGAAAGGGTCGCCGGTGATCCGGTAGGCGTCCAGGTACACGGGCACGAGCTGGGCCTGGTCGTAGAGCATCTTCTCGAAGTGGGGGATCAGCCAGGTCCTGTCCGTGGCGTAGCGGTGGAAGCCGCCGGCCAGGTGGTCGAACAGGCCGCCGAGGGCCATGGCCTGGAGGGTGTGCAGGGCCATCTCCAGGAAGCGGGACGGGCTACCCGTACCGTCGGCCTCGCCGCCCGCGGCGCCCGGGCCGCGCATGCCCGCGTCCTGGCGAGCCCCGCGATCCCCGCCGTCGCCGGCACCGGCGCCGGGCCGGGTCCCTTCCCATGCCTCTGCCGGCCCGCCCCGCCCCGCGGCCTGCGCCCCCGCCCGCAGCAGCACGGCCACCGCGGTGGCATGGGGGAACTTGGGCGCGCGGCCGAAGCCGCCGTACTGGGGATCGTAGCGGCGGGCGATCTTCTCGGCCGCCCGGGCCAGCCAATCGGCGGCCGCAGCCGCAGCGTCACCGTCCCCGGCCGCCCCGGGCACGCCGGTGGCGCCCACCCCCGTCGGACCGGGACCGCCGGACGTCGGTGCCGTGGGCGAGCCCTCCTTTCCGGGGGGAACGCCCCCCTGCCGCGCCACCCGCCCCATGAGCCGGTAGGACTGGCGCATGGCCTCGACCACTCGGTCCGCCACCTGTTCCACCTCATGGCGGCGCTCCCGGTAGGCACGCCAGACGGCCTCCAGCACCCGCGGGAAGCCCGGCAGCCCGTGGCGGTCTTCGGGCGGGAAGTACGTGCCCGCGTAAAACGGTTTCAGCTCAGGCGTCAGGAAGACGGTCAGCGGCCAGCCGCCGCCTGAGCCCAACAACTGCGCCGCGGTTTGGTACACTTGATCCAAATCTGGCCGTTCCTCCCGGTCAACCTTGATGTTGACGAAATACCGGTTCATGAGTTGGGCGATGGAGGGATCCTCGAAGCACTCGCGTTCCATGACGTGGCACCAGTGGCAGGCGGCGTAGCCGATGCTGAGCAGGATCGGCCGGTCCTCTGCCCTCGCCCGCTCCAGGGCTTCTTCGCCCCAGGGGTACCAGTCCACGGGGTTGTAGGCGTGTTGCCGCAGGTACGGCGACGCCTCATGAACCAGGCGATTGGCCCGGCGCTTCTCTGCAGCCATCGAAGATCCCCCCATTCGTGGAGGTGTGCCAATGCTCGGCGCGGCGATTCACGGCTTCATCCTGGCCTTCGGACTTATCCTTCCTCTGGGCGTACAGAACGTCTTCGTCTTCACCCAGGGCGCGGTCCAGCCGCATTTCGCGCGGGCGCTGCCGGTGGTCATCACCGCATCCTTATGCGATACCCTGCTCATCTCGCTGGCGGTCCTGGGCCTATCGGTGATGGTTGTGGGGTCGCGGTGGTTCGGCACCATCCTGCTGGCCGCGGGGGTGCTCTTCCTCATCTACATGGGCGCGGTGACCTGGCGCAGCCGGCCGGTCAGCGTCTCCCGGGAACCGGGGAGGGCACAGGGGGAGACCTTGCCGCCGAAGAAACAGGTGGCCTTCGCCATGTCCGTCTCGCTCCTCAATCCCCACGCCATCCTCGACACGGTGGGGGTGATCGGGACGAGTTCCCTCAAGTACGCGGGCGCGGACAAGTGGGCCTTTGCGCTGGCTTGCATCCTGGTTTCGTGGATCTGGTTCTTCGGGCTGGCGCTGGCTGGGAGGCTGCTGGGTCACCTGGACCGGTCCGGGCGGCTGCTGGCCGTCCTGAACAGGGCCTCCGCATTGATCATGTGGGGGACGGCCCTATACCTCGCCTCTTCCCTGATCCGGTGAGCGCCCGAGGTACCGTGTGATAACCCGCGTTATAATAAATTGGCCTCAAACCTGATAACGTAGGGTGACTCAGCCCAGTAATCGCGCAGTCGTTCCGCGGCAAACACCTTGACGACCAGGACTACCACGCCCGTCCCGCCAGTCCGGGCGTGACCCGCGGGGGGTCCGCCGATGAATCGCCTCCTGGGTGGCGCTGTTCTGGTGATGGTCATCGTTCTCCTCTTTGGTGGCAGCCTCCGGCCCCAGGAGCCCGTGGCACCCGCACCCAGGGACTCCCTCCCGGCGCCTGGGAGCCAGTCCGGGGAACCCGGCGGGCAACCCCTGGGCAATCCCACCACGACACCCGGACCCGCTGCCCCGGTGGCCGTGGGTACTCCCGCTCCCGATTTCGAGTTGCGGGACCTGAAAGGCCGCACCGTGCGCCTCTCCGATTTCCGGGGCAAGGTGGTGTTCCTCAACTTCTGGGCGACCTGGTGCCCGCCCTGCCGTCAGGAGATGCCCGAGATCCGGCGCCTGGTGGAGAAGAACCCGGCCGACGTGGTCGTCGTGGGCGTCAACACCAGCGACACGGCCTCGCCGGCCGAGGTCCAAGCCTTCATGGAGCAAAACGGCTATCGCTGGCTCGTCCTCTATGACGAAGGCAGCCTCGTCGGGCGCCAGTACGGCGTGGTCTACCTGCCTACCAGCTATTTCATCGGTCCCGACGGAACCGTCCGCGGCAAGTACATCGGCCCCATGAGCCTGCCCGTCATGGAGCGCCACATCCAGCAAGCGCGGCAGGGCCGCTAAGGGGGCCGCACCGCTCAGGGGGGTCTTCATTGCCGGTTCCGGTTCTTCCTGATGCGATCCGCCTCGGGCCGCTGGCCCTGCCTACCGGCCCGCTCCTCACGGTGGCGGGAACGCTGCTGGCCTATACCCTGGCCGTGAAGATCGCGGAGCACGCCGCATCACGGCCCATCGGGATCCTCGCCCGGCACGCAGCGGGACACGGGACCGAACCGGCGGGGGAAGAGGTGGCCAGCGAACGTCGGGCACCGGTGGCCGACCCGGCCCTGGTGGAGAGCCTCTTCACCCGCGTCGCGGTGGGGCTGCTGCTGGGGGCCAAGGCGGCGGACATCCTTCGCTCGCCCCTTAGCTTTGTCCAGAGCCCGCAGCTGCTGCTGGCCTGGCCGGGAGGGCCAACCGCCGGTGCCGGTGCGGTCGTCGGGGCGCTGTTGCTGGCCGTTCCCCTCGCGGTGCGGCGGTGGCGGGAAGTCCCCCCCCCCCCCGCCCGGACGGCCCCCCCCGTCCTCTCGGGCCCGGCACTCAGCCCTCCCGGCCGCCCCGCCGGCCGGGCGGCCGCGCCGGCCGGGGGCCTGCCGAGACGGCCCCTGCCCTCCCGTGC
>QGUQ01000210.1 GCA_003242195.1 Bacillota bacterium
CCCGCAGGCCGTAGTTCTCGCCGTAGAGGCCCACCAGCCGCTGGTTCACGTTGGACAGCCCCAGGCCCATGCCCTTGCCCACTCCGGGCTTGAAGATCTCCCGGCGCAGGCCGGGCGGGATGCCCACGCCGGTGTCGGCCACCACCACGTGCAGGTTCTTCCCGCGCAGGCGGGCTGCCACCTCCAGCCGGCCGCCCCCCTCCAGGGGCGCCAGCCCGTGGACCCGGCGTTCTCCACCAGGGGCTGGATGGTCAGCACGGGCACCAGGCAGCCGAAGGCCCGCGGGTCGATGCGCACCCGGAACCGCAGGTTCTCGCCGAAGCGGGCCTGCTCGATCTCCAGATACATCTGCACGTATTCCAGTTCGTCCTCCAGGCGGATGAACTCGTCCCGCACCGTCAGCGCCCGCCGGAGGAACACCGCCAGCTTCACCAGCAGGTCCCGCGCCCGGTCCGGGTCGGTGCGGCTGAACATGAGCACGGTGTTCAGGGTGTTGAAGAGGAAGTGGGGCCGGATCTGCGCCTGCAAGGCCTCCAGCCGGGCGCGGGCGGCCAGCTCCCGCAGCCGTTCCGCCTCGGCCAGCTCCATCTGCAGGCTAAGGAGCTGGGCGATGCCCGCCGCCAGCCGGTGGACCAGGCCGGGGATGTCGTTGGTGTGGGTGCGGTAGAGCTTGAGCGTGCCCACCACCTGGTCGCGAACCTTGAGGGGTGCGATCACCGCCGCCTGCAGCGGGCACGGGCAGCCCTCGATGGGGCACTCGAACTGGGCCTTGGAGGTGACCAGGCGCAGGCGGCCGGTGGCCAGCACGTTGCGGGTGGCATCGGTCAGGATGGGCTGGTGGCGCACCATGAACGGGCAGCCGACGCCGGCGTAGCCCAGGATGGTCTCCCGGTCCGTCACGGCCACCGCGTCGACCTCGGCGATCTCGCGAATGATCTCGCAGATCTTCTGGGCCGTCTCCGCGTTCAGCCCCTGCCGCACGTAGGGCAGGGTCTCCTCGCCGATGCGGAAGGTGTGATCGAGGAAGGTCCACTCCGCCGTCACGATCCCGCCCCCTCCACCTGCGGACCCGGCCTGCTCGAGGGAGGGCCTCCCGGACCCCCGCGGGACCCCTCCGGGGCCTCGTGGATGGTGAAGTTCGTAGCGAGACGGTGCCTTCTTGCTTGACCGTGTTCTTCTTCCGTGGTAATTTCGACGCTAACATATTCCTCCCGCGTTGGGTACGGAGGGGGTCCGACCGCCATGCTGGTGTACGTGAACGGCCGGTTCGTCCCCAAAGAACAGGCGACGGTGTCGGTGTTCGACCACGGCTTCCTGTACGGGGACGGCGTCTTCGAGGGCATTCGGGCCTACAACGGCCGCGTGTTCAAGCTCGATGAACACATCCAGCGGCTGTACGAATCCGCCCACGCCATCATGTTGGAGATCCCCATGACGCCCGAGGAGATGGCGGCCGCCGTGGTGGAGACCTGCCGGCGCAACGGGCTGTCGGAGGCATACATCCGCGTCGTGGTCTCCCGCGGTCCCGGCGACCTGGGCATCGACCCGCGCAAGTGCCCCCGCCCCAGCGTGGTGATCATCGCCGACCGGCTGGCCCTTTACCCCACCGAGCTGTACGAGCAAGGGATGAAGGTCATGACCGTGGCCACCCGGCGCGTCTCCCCGGCTGCCCTCAACCCGCGCGTCAAGTCCCTCAACTACCTCAACAACATCATGGCACGGCTGGAGGCCAACCTGGCCGGGTACGCCGAGGTGATCATGCTCAACGACGAGGGATACGTGGCCGAGTGCACGGGCGATAACATCTTCATCGTGCTCCGCGGCCGGCTGCTGACCCCGCCGCCCCACCTGGGCATCCTGCAGGGCATCACGCGGGACACCATCTTCGAGCGGGCGCGGCCCCGCGCCCCCCCGGGGGAGGCGCCGTTTTCCACCCGCCACGACCTCTACATCGCCGACGAGTGCTTCATCACCGGAACCGCCGCCGAGGTGTGTCCGGTGGTGGAGGTGGACGGGCGGAGGGTCGGTGACGGGCGCCCGGGGCCCATCACGCGGCAGCTGATGGAGGACTACCGGGCATACGCCCGCAGCCATGGCACGCCCATCTGGGAGGAACAGGACACGCGGGCGGCGGGCGGCCAATGACGGGTGCCGCCCCCGCCCCATCGGCCCGCGCCGGCCCCTGCCACGGGGCCGGCGCACTGCTTTCTGCACGCCGTTCACTCATAGTCCCGGCGGAAAACCCACCAGAGGACCAGGCTCAGGACCAGCATGAAGGCCAGCAGGGCGGGATAGGCCCAGGGCCAATCCAGTTCCGGCATGTAGCGAAAGTTCATCCCGTAGATGCCGGTCAGGAAGGTCAGAGGCAGGAAGATCGTCGACAGCACCGTCAGCCGCAGGATCAGCCGGTTGTTGCGCTCCGCGGCCAGCGCCAGGCGCAGGTTCATCAGCGTGGCCACCAGCTCGCGCACGTTGTCGAGCCGCGCCGCCAGCCGGCCCGCGTGGTCCCGCAACAGGCGCAAGTAGGGGCCGACCTCCCCGGCGGGGTCTCCCCCGCGGTCGCCGGCGGAGTCGTACTCAAGGAGCCGGTCCAGGACCTCCCTCAGGCTGTTGACCGCGCGTTGAAGGCGGCCGGCCCGCCGGTGGAAAAGGCTCCATTGGGGGATCCAGTCGAGCTCCGACCACGGAGACCGCGGTTGCCGGCGACCGCGCCGCTGCCTGCCGCCCGCCGGGTGGTGGGCTTCCTCCGCTTCCTTCAGGAACCGGGCTTCCACCGGCTCCAGGCGCTGCTCCAGCCGCTCGACTTCGTCACCGTAGCTGTGGAGGACCTCCTCCAGCAGCAGGTAGAGCAGCCAGGCGGAGGAGCGGGCCGGCGCTGCGCCGCCGGCCTCTAGCCGATCCCGCAGGCGGCCCCACTCCACGGGTTCCCCTTGGGCGACCGTGGCCAGGACCCCGCCCTCCCAAAGGAAGAGGCAGGACCGGCCGCTGGGCAGGGTCAGTTCGAAGACCGCGCTCCCGCTCGCGGCGGTGACGCCGTAGGGGGACTGACCGGCCTGCAGGCGATTCCACAGTACGGGAGTGAGGGGGTAATGGCGGCGCAAGAGGCGCCATTCCTCGTCCCGCGGCGAGCGCACGTCTAGCCAGACGACCTCTCCCGCGTCGCCGGAAGCGCCCCCGTCCTCCCGGGCCGGCGGGTCGGCCCGCGCCACCGCCCGCAGTCCCTCTTCCGTCCAGCGCCAAATCTGGATCACGCTGCCACCCCCATCGAACCCCAGCCGTCTCCGGCCCTGACCGGCCCCTGCCGTAGCCCCCCGGTCCCTCTCCATCACCATCGCCGTTCCCCGGCGCCTCCCGTCGCTCCCCGGGCCCTGGCCCGGCTCCGGCAGGGTTGCCGGAACGCCTGCGGAATCCTTTGGGCGGGGAGGGAAGCTGTTGGGCCGTTCCGCTGCGGACGACCGCATCCTCACGGTTCCCGACGAGCTCGCCGACGTGCCGCCCGTGGCCGTCACGGGCAACGAATGGGTCTCCCTGCCGGAGATCGACCCCCATAGCGGGGCCTGCCTGTCCTGCGGGGTCGTCAGCGAGGCCGCTCGAGCCCTGGTGGAGTTCACCGGCGAGGCGGCCGAGTCGCCTGGTAACCATGGCGGCGGCCGGCAGGCGGGCCCCGGCGAGACACCCGTGACCGGGGATCCCGGCCCGGCGGCAAGGGCGTTGCTCCTGCCCGTCGTCGAGGTCGACGGCCAACCCCTGCCGCTGCGTGACGGCCGGGTCTCCTACCTGGCCGGCTGGATCCCCTGCTGGTCTGCCAATGCCGCCGGCCGCTGGCACCTGCAGGTCACCTGGCTGGCGCCGCCGGGCTTCCGCGGTTTCGCCGTCCGCCTGGAGCTGCGACCGGTCGGGAAAGAGGCGCAGCCGGCTGTGCCCGCCGGCGTGCGGGTCGGCCTGCGCGTGCAGGCCGGTTCGATATACCGCACCATCTACCACCGCCGGCCGCTGACCGGTCCCCATGCCTTCTTCCGCCATGGCTGGACGCGCGCCCTGGTCATCGAAACCGGCGGGAGCTTACCCCTGGCCGCGCGAGCGGCGCGTAC
>QGUQ01000211.1 GCA_003242195.1 Bacillota bacterium
CGCCCCTCCACCAGGTGCTGAAAGAGCAGGGCGAAGATGCGCGGGGCATCCACGCCCTCGCCGGTGGCGCCCACGGCGCCGACCCGGTCCCCGTCCCCGTCGGTCACCAGCGCCGCCCGGGCGCCACGGGCCCGGACGGCCTCCACGGCCGGGCCCAGGTTGCGGGCGATGGGCTCGGGTGCCAGCCCGCCGAAGGAAGGGTTGAAGTCGCCGCGGATCTCCGTGACTTCCACGCCCGCCTCGGCCAGCAGCCGCGCCAGGATGCCGCGGGCCGCCCCGTGCATGGGGTCGACCACCACCCGCAGGCGCGCGGCCCGGATCCGCTCGAAGTCCACCAGGCGCCGCAACTGGTCCATGTAGGGGGTGATGAGGTCGGCCCGCTCCACCAGGCCGCGGCGCTCCGCCTCGGCCAACTCGAGACCCGGGTCCGGCTCCTGCCCGGCTCCGGCCGCCGCCTCCCGGCGAGCCAGAATCTCTTCGACGCATCGGGTTTCCTCGGGAAGGGCCGGTCCCCCGAACCAACCCTTGAGTTTGAAGCCGTTGTACTCCGGGGGATTGTGACTGGCGGTGATCATGACGCCAGCGCCCAGCCGGCGCTGCACCACGGCCCAACTGAGGGCCGGGGTCGGGCAGGCCGTATGGGAGAGGACGACGGGGATGCCGGCGCCGGCCAGCACGGACGCAACGGCCCCGGCAAAGCGGTCGGAGAGGAACCGGCAATCATACCCGACGGCCACGCCCTGCCCCGCCCGCCCCGCCTCCTGCAGGTACTCGGCCAGGGCCCACGCAACCCGGCGGACGTTCGCGAAGGTGAACCCCTCCGCGATCACCGCCCGCCAGCCGTCGGTCCCGAACTTGATGTGATGGACGTTCACCCGGCGCTCACCCCGGGTGAACGGTTCGTAAGCGGCCGCGCCGGTTCCTTCCCGCCGGGAGGCTCCTTGCAGCGAGCTGGCGACGGTAATTCCAGGTCAACCAGGTCAGTCCGAGGAAGAAATCTCAGCGGAGGAAATCCATGAGCGTCGGCTGGACGATGCGGGCACCGGCCATGAGGGCGGCGCGGTAGGCCGCCTCGCTGACGGAGAGACGCATGACCGTCTCGGCCACGTCGACGTCCTCTACCTCGCTCAGCAACCGCTCGGTGTCGATGCGGATCTCCGTCATACGGTTCAGGCCCAGTTCGATGCGGTTGACCTTGGCGCCTACCTCCGCCCGCAAGCGAAGGACCTGGTCGATGGCGGCGTCCAGCTCACCGATGCGGGTCTGGGAAATGGACGTCGTGTCACGGTTCTGGAGATCGGTGAGGAGCTTGTTCAACTCGAGGAAGGCTTTCCGAAAGGCCTCGTCCCCGAGCACGTTGATCGTCATGCGAACGCCCGGCGCCACCTCGCGCTCGATGCGGCCCTGGTCACCCTGGTACCGCGACAAGTTGTTATTGGCATCGATGACATACGGAGGCCTGTCTGTGCGAAAACCGCTGAAAACGTACCTGTCGCCGAGGGTGGTGCTGGCCACCTCGACGAGGTGGGCGCGGAGTTCTTCCACCTCGGCGCGCACCGCCTCCAGGGAGCTGTCGGGCAAGCTTCCGGATGCGGCGCGGACGGCCAGTTCCCGCACTCGCTGCAGGATCTGCGTGGCCTGGTCCAGGGCCGCGTCCGTGGTCTCCAGCCAGTCCCGGGCTTCTTCCGCGTTCTTCCGCATGCGCTCGACCTCGGCGATCCGGGCCCGCAGCCGCATGCTGTCGACCGTCGCCACCGGGTCGTCGGAGGGGCGCTGGATCCGCTTGCCCGAGGCCAGCTGGTTCTGGAAGGTGCTCAGTGCTTCCTGGGCGCGGCGCAGGTCGCGCAGCAGCCCGGTGATCATCATGCCTCCGGTGATGCGCATGGATGTCCCTCCTGCCGGCGGGGCGCGGCTCACCGTGCCGCGGGCCTCACCGCCCCACCAGTCCCGTCCGCTCGATCAACAGGTTCAACATCTCGTCCACGGCGGTCACGAGTCGAGCCGCCGCCGCGTAGGCGTGCTGGAAGCGCACCAGATTGGTCATCTCCTCGTCCAGGGAGACGCCGCGGACGCTCTCCCGCTGGATCCCCACCTGGTCCAGGAGGAGCTGGGTGGTGCGCTCCCCCTCCTGTGCCTGCCGGCCCTCGATGCCCAAGCGGGCGACGATGCTCTCCAGGTACGCGGATGCCGTCACGCCACCCAGCAGGGGGAGGGGCGTATTGCGCAGGGCGGCCATCGCCAGGGCGTTGCTCCCGTCCCCGGGAGCCCCGGTGGGGGCTCCGTTTGCGATGGGCCCTTGCTGGGTTGCCGCCGCCAGTTTGGCCGGGTCGTCCACCAAGTTGGGATTGACCTGGGCTGCTTGCAGATCAGCGGGACTCGTGATACCGACGAAAAACTCCTCACCCGGCTGACCGTGGAGGTCGTACCCCTGCTGGTGGATGCGGTTGATGGCCTTCGCCAGGGCGAAGAAAAGCTGCTGCAACTCGCCCCGCAGAGTGCCTACGAGGTCGTCCCTGGACTCCAGCAACCCCGCCAGCTCGCCGCCGCCGAGGTCCTTGACGTCCAGCGGCACGGTGCCGCCGCTGCCGTCGTCCCAGTACACCTCCACGAACGCCTGCCCGGACGGCGGCTGCGCCTTCAGGATGTGGACCGTGTCGCCGTCCACCAGGGTGAGGCCGGCCACCTCCGCCTTCACCGTGCCGTCCGGATATTCCGTCACCCGCACCGGCAGCAGCGTGGCCAGCTCCTCCAGCAGCCGGTCGCGCTCATCCAAGAGATCGTTGGGATTCTGGCCGGCGGCGGTGGCAACCCGCACCTGCTTGTGGACTTCCGCCAGCCGGGCGACGATCTCGTTGACCCGCTGGACGCGGGCGACAACGCTGGCGTCGAGGTTGCGCTGCAGGTCCTCGAGCTGCCGGTCGATGACCTGGAAGCGCTCCAGCAGCGCCTGCGCCTGCTCGATGACGGCCGTGCGGGCCGGGATGCTGCTGGGCTGGTTGGCCAGCACCCCGAGGGCCTCCCAGAACTGATTCAAGGTCGCGCTCAGCCCGGAGTCGGACGGTTCACCGACGATGGTCTCCAGCTCGGCCAGCGTCCGGCTCCGGACCTCCCACCGGCCCAGGTGGCTCCGCAGCTCCCGCACCTGCCGGTCCAGGAAGATGTCCCGGGCCCGGGTGATGTCCGCCACCTGCACCCCCGTGCCCACCTGGCCCGCCACCATGGGCGTGACCCGCGACGGCGGGGCGTAAGCGGGAGTGGCGACGAGCCGCGCCACCTGGCGGGAGTAGCCCTCGGTGTTGGCGTTGGCGATGTTGTGGCCCGTCACGTCCAGCGCCCGCTGCTGGGCCCAAAGGCCCCGGCGGGCGATCTCCAATCCGAAGAACGTGCTGCGCATCTCCAGCGCCCCTTACGCGCTTTTCTCGCGCACAGATCTCACGCACCGGTAATGGAGAAGCACTCAAAGGGAACGGTCCAGCGCCCGGCCGGCGGCCGGTACCTGGAGCCGGCCGTCACGCTCGTAGACGCCGCCGCCAGCCCCCGCCAGGAGGTTCAAGGAATAGCGGGTCCAGGCCAGCCCCTGCCGGATCAGCGCACCGTTCTCCCGGTTCAGGGCAGCCAGGCGTTCGATACCCCGCAAGACCCTGTCCCGCAGCTTCCGGGCCTCGGCCGCCCGTTCCGGCAACAGGCGGGCAACGAACTCCCACGTCACCGCCTCCGGGCGGTCGCCGCAGGCCCGTGCCAGGGCCTGCTGGGCTTCATAGCGGGCGCGCTCCAGTTCTTCCGCCCGTTCCTGCTCGCGGCTCTCCTCCCGCAGCGCTTCCTCGATGGCCGCGGGATCGCCGGCGACCAGGGCGCGCTGCTTGCGCTCGGCCGCCGCGATCTGGCGCTCCATCTGTTCGGCCTGCCGCGCCAGCAGATCGAGAACGGTTGCGGCCTGGCGACGGGTCTCGGCGGCGGCTCCGGCGGTGCCCATTCACGGTCCCTCCTGGGCCCGGTCCGCCAGCAGGCGATAGAGAAGGCGCTCCGCGACCGCCTCCGGGTCGACCCGGTAGTCCCCGCGGGCGATGCGCTCCCGCAGCTCGGCCACCCGC
>QGUQ01000212.1 GCA_003242195.1 Bacillota bacterium
AAGCTGAACAGCCTGAGCACGGGCCGCGGCAGGACGGCCACCTCGGGATCGCCCCCGACACCGGGAGACCTGCGCAAGAGGAGTGCGGCCGCCTCCAGCACCCGCAGGCCCTCGCGCCGCGCCAGCTCGTCGTCGCTACCGCGGGTGGGCGGAGCCGGACCGCCCAGCACCACGGTCACCCCCAGCGTCATGGCGCCCGCCACCGCATCCGGCCAAGGCACGCCGGGCCATGCCTCCCCGCCGGGTACCCCGGCGGACCACCCTCCGGAGGGCACACAGAGGGCCACCGGTCCCGACGACACCCCGATCCGGACCGCCAGGGTCTCCGCAACGCCGGCCGCGGTGGCGTGGGTGCCGCCGCCGGCGGCGTCCAGCCAGGCCCGTTGCCACGCCGGCACGGGCCGCGGCCGTGACGTCGCCCAGAGGGCACGCACCAGGTCGGCATCGGGGAGTATGAGGAGATCCGCCTCGCCGGCGACGGGGAAGCCCGCCGCCCGTGCGTTGGCGATCACGGCGCGTCCGGCCTCCACCAGGAGGCTATCCCTCGCCTCACCAACGCGGATGACCGCTTCCACGCCCGGATCCTCGGCCCAGTCCTCCACGGCGTCCGGGTGCCGCCTGCCCTTCTGGCCGTCCCGGCCGCCGGCGACCATGACCCGCGCGCTGGCCGGTGCACCCCGCTTCGCCAGGCGGAAGGGCACGGCGGGCCCGTCCTGCCCCGGCGGCGCCCACACGGCCACGGCACCGAGCCGCTTGATGGCCGCCAGGTAGATCATGGCGGGGGCCGAGGGGGGCAGTCGTAACAAGACGGGATCGCCCTCAGCCACGCCGAGCTGGGCCAGGGCATGGGCGGCTTTGACCACGCTCAGGAGGAACTGTTTGCGGGTCAGGACGCGGGGGGAACGAGAACCCGCACCGGTGAGATCCACCAGCGCGGCCTCGTCCCCCCGGCCTGCCGCGATATGCCGGTCTACCTCGTTGAAGCAGGCATTGGTCAGACCGGCCTCAAGGGGTGAAGGCGTAGCCGCGGGCAACGCGGGATCGGGAGCGATCCGTGCCCGCCCTTCGGCCGCCCGGGGTCCGTTCGTCGGCCCGGGTCGGCGGCGCTGGCCCGGGAGCCGACCGCCGGCACCCCCGCTCGGCGAGGTGCGGCCACCTCCAAAGGGCAGGCTCACCGGGCTGGGAGGGCCATAGGGGATTTCCAGCGGGAGCGCGGCAACAGCATGGAGACCCGTCCACCGGTCCCCCCGCTCCGGCGGCGCGACCCACGCGTGGAGAGCGCCGTCATACCAATGGATGGCGGTCGCCACGGAACGGTTTGCGCTCGCCGGGCGAGCCCGCACCTCCGGTGCTCCCCAAGCCGGTTCCATGGGCGTCGCCCCCGTTTTCCCGGTCTCGGCCCGCATCGTCGTGGTGGAATCATACGGGGCAAGGGACCGCACCCGCCAGGGCTCGCGGGTGAAGGGTTTCCCCGGGGAGGTCAGCGGCACAGGAGGCACCCCGAGCGGCGGGGTGGCCGGCGGGCCCGTCCCGCATACCGGGCATCGGGCGATTCGCCCCCTGTGAACAACCGTTCGCGGCACGACACCGACCATTCAACGGATGGGACGGCACGGGCGGGGAGGACACCCGGGGTGCGGGGCACCCCTTCACACCCCCGGGACGATCGGTGAACCGGTCGCGACCCGTCGGAATCGGCGGCGCAGACCGGGTGCGTCGGCCCGTTGGGGGCTCGGGCCCGAACACGAGGGGGTAAGGGGCGGGGCCGGGACGGCGGTGCCCCGCCCTCCCGACCCGCTCCTATTGCCTTGCCGGGATCAGCCCCGGTGATGCCCGTAAGGACCGCCGCTCTGGAAGGAATAGCTGCCACCGGCCGGCCGGCCGGACACGCCCGCAGGGGCGGGCGACCCGTGCAATCCGGCGGCCGCCGAGCCGCCGGCGTGGATCAGCTGTCCGAGCTTGCTAGCATAGTCGCTGAGGGCAGCCTGGTCCGCCTGCGGGTGAGCGTAGATCCCCCGCTGGTCCAGCCACCGGTAATGCTCCTGGGCCATCCGCAGGTGCTCCCCGGCCAGCTGGTACAGGTAGCTGCGGGCCGGTTCGGAGCACTCGCTGGCCGCCCAGACGCACTGCACGGCAAAGCTCTTGCACTGGTGCAGGCAGTCCGCCGCCAGGATCACGTCCAGGGCCTGCTGGCCCGCGACATGATCGTGAGCCGGCTGCCCCGCCACGGCGTTGCCGTGGGCCTGCCAGGAGACGCCGTGGGCCGCCTGGCCGGTAGCGGGGGTGTGGGACTGCCAGGTACCGTGCCAGCTGCTCTGCCAGTTAGCCTGCCAGGAACCGGGCTGGCTACCCGGGGCCTGAAGGAACTGCACGAGGCGCTGGGCCACCTGCTCGAACTCAGCGGCATGGCGCTCCACGGCGCCACGCAGTTGCTGGTCGCGGCAGAAGGGGGCCAGGGCGCGCAGCTTGGTGGCAGCGACCGCGTGGTCCCTGCAAACCTCCCACAGCTCCGCCGCCATGTGCTGGGTGATGTGGGACATGGGACCCACCTCCGGTGTCGGGATGCGCGTACGTGAAGCCGAAGACCTCTGCAGCCGCTGCTAGTATGCGCGCCCCCTTCCGGCGGCATCCTCGCAGGGGTCGGGCACGGCGGCGCCGGCACGAGTCGGCCCCGCCCCCGGCCACCGCTGCCCCACAGCGCGCGGAGCCGTCGTAAGATGAAGGCGCGGGGTCCGCGCGCCGGTCGGCCGCGGGCGCTGGCATGCCGCGACGACGGGACGGTCCCGCGCGAGCCCGCGGCATCGCCGCATCCGGGGAGGAACGCCGCGATGGGCCTGCTGTCGCTGCTGCTGTTTCTGCTGCTCGTTCTTCCGGTGCTCGTCTTCCTGACCTATGCCCAGGTGGCCACCTTCTCCTTCGCCCGCCTGGGGCTGAGCCCGGAGGGCGCGTTCCTCCTGTTCACCCTCTCCCTGCTAGGCGGGGCCATCAACATCCCCATCTGGCGCGAGCAGGTCTGGGTGGAACCCCCGCCTTTCTACCGCTTCCGCTTGTTCTTCCTGTTCCCGTTCTGGGAGCCTCCGCGCCTCGCCGAGCGCGTCCTGGCGGTCAACGTGGGCGGCGCCATTGTCCCCACCCTGTTCAGCCTCTACCTCCTGGAGCGCGCTCCGTTCTCATCGACGGTGCTCGCCCTGACCGTGGTGACGGCGGTTTGCAAGGCCCTGGCGCGGCCGGTGCCGGGCCGTGGCATCGTCTTGCCGGCCTTCATCCCGCCCCTGACGGCGGCGGCGGTAGCCGTGCTGCTGGCGCCGCCCGGAGCCCGCGCACCCGTGGCGTACATCGCCGGGACGCTGGGCACCTTGATCGGCGCCGACCTGCTCCACCTGCCCGCCCTGCGCCGCATGGGCCCCGGCATGCTCAGCATCGGCGGTGCCGGGGTGTTCGACGGCATCTTCCTCGTGGGCGTCCTGGCGGCCTTCCTGGCATAGGGCCGCCGCGCGCCTGCCCACCGGTTGACATCTCCAAAGCCGCTCGCTACGATCAAGTCGATTAAACAATTATGGAAGTGTGAAATGGGGAGGGCCGCCGATGACGGAGACGCGGGAGAGAGCCCGGAACGACGTGTGCGCCCGCTTCGACCCCCACAGCGAGCGCGTGGCCATCCTGCGGGAGCGCCTCGTGGAGGTGGCGGGGCTGTCGGTGTTGTTCCAGGCCCTGGCGGACGAGACCCGCACGAAGATCCTCTACTTGCTGGCGTCCGAGGAGCTCTGCGTCTGCGACCTGGCGGCCATCCTCGACCTCTCCCTCCCTGCCGTGTCCCACCACCTGCGCCTGCTCAAGACGATGCGGCTGGTCAAGTACCGGCGGGAGGGCAAGAACGTCTACTATTCCCTGGCCGACGAGCACGTCCTCAAGCTGATCCAGGTGGCCCAGGAGCACTACGAAGAGGATCGGGTGCCCCCCGGGGGGGGGAAGGGGAGGCGCCCGGGGGGTGGCCCGGGGGACACGTGCAAGGGGCCCCGTTTCTTTTATACACTCCC
>QGUQ01000213.1 GCA_003242195.1 Bacillota bacterium
CGCGGGGCCACAGCTCGCGGGTCCGCTCCCTCACCCGTTGGCAGGCCGCCAGCAGGTCCCCCTTGGTCCGCACGCCGGCGCAGCTGTCATCCAGGCGCCACTCGCCGGTGGCGATCCCGCGGACGTAATCGGCCTCCATGTTGAGGATCTCCCTCACCATCTCGGCGAAGGGACGCATCGCCTCCACCGGACGGAAGTTGAAGAGCGCGTCCTCCGGGAAGGCTTCGATGGTGCGCAGGGTGAGCCGGCGGTTGCCCTCCATGACTTCCAGCAGCGCCTGCGGGTCGAGCAATGCGGCCATGGCATTCCCCCTCTCCCTTGCGTTCGTTCCCGGTCGAACCGGCAATATATGCCACATACCATTCTCTGCGTACCCCTACCGGGCCTGCCGCCTCGACCCGGGCAAGGGAGGGGGTGTCCGCGCGGAGGAACGGCGGCGACGGCCTCACGCTCCGGATTTCCGCTGCCGCCACAGGGCCTCCAGGATCAGGCCGGCCCCGACCCCGATGATCGCACCCGCCGCCGTGTGGTCGAACAGCATGCCCAACCCGATGCCGATCAGGATGCAGCCGCCGATGAACACCGGACCATCCCCCCCTGACCCGTCCACGAGCCTCTCGGTCCTTCAGCAGGTGGAGGACGAACCGCAGGCCCGTCTGCTCGTGGCCGTTGTCACCCGTCCAGATGACGATGGGCGTGGCCTCGCCCGTCGCCTCGAGCCACGCCACCGCCTGACGGCATCAAAAGAAAAAGGACGGCCGCACGATAGCCTTTACCGACCCGTCGCCGCACCGCCCGCATCCCCCTTTCCCAGGCTGGATGGGGCGTACATTCGATCCCTTCCGGGCTTGTCCTGCTCGTAGCGACTCCTTACCAGTCCTTTGGCGATCCTCCACTCTCGACACCCTTCTTCACCGTTTTTCAGCGGAAGAACCAAATTCAGGCAGGAACCATTCCACCAAGGGATGAAAATTACGGATCAAACGGTGACGAGGAGGGCAGCAGCGGTGCGTCGGCAGGTCGTTCCGCAGTTTCGCTTCCTTTCTCTTGTCATCGCCCTGTTCTTCACGTTAGGGTGCGTACTGCCCGCGGCATCAGAAGCCGCAACGGCGGCTCCGTCGGGTTCCGGGCAGATCTCCGGCCGGGTCGTCGACACGGCCGGAAAGGGCGTCAAGGGCGCGAAGGTCACCGCCCAGGCTTTCGACATCCTCGACGACAATATGCAGCCCCGGATCTGGACGGCGACCACCGATCCGAGCGGCTCCTTCTCGATCAAGGGGCTTCCCAACGGGAGCTACACCGTGGAGGCCACTATCGGCCGCGTGGGGCAGACGTGGCATGACGTCCGCCTGGGTGGTTCCAAGGGGAACCGGGTGACGGTGAACTTCACGCTGGACCCCTCGACGGCACGGGGCGGCGTCAAGGGGAAGATCACGGCGGACCCCGGCCGGCAGTTGCGTGTCCGCTTCTTCCCGCACGATTCAAGGGGCAACCCCTCGGAATGGTGGGTCGCTCCCGATGCCAAGGGCCAATTCAGCATCGGGCTCCCCGCGAAGACGTACACCCTGACCGCCGAGGCGCGCGGCAAAGACGGGTCGACTCTCTACCACAGGCGCCAGGTCACCGTGTCAGCGAAACGGACCGCGACGGTTGACATCCCCCTGAAGTCGGCGAATCCGGGGTACGCCGAGATTCGCGGCCGCTTGGCGACCACGAAACCGTCCCTTCACGTAGCCAGTGTCACGGCGCAGCAGATCGGCAAGCAGGGCGTCTCCGGAACGGAGTGGGAGATCGCTTTCGGCTTCGATGGTGCGAAGTCGTATCGCATCTCCAACCTGCCGCCGGGGCAATTCCTGGTGTCCGTGCACCTGATGGACACGAGCAAGCGGTTCGCCTCGTACAGGTACTACCGCCGGGTGACCCTCGCCAAGGGCCAGTCCCTGCAGCTCAACTTCGACCGCCTGGCGGAACCGGCCACCGTGCGAGGCCGCGTCGTGGACGCCAAGGGCAACGGCGTGGCGTCGGCGAGCGTATCGGCGTCTGCAAAAGAGACGGGCTACTTGATCTATTGGGGAGCGCCCACGGACGCGAAGGGTCACTTTGAGATCCACCTGGCGGAAGGTACCCATCGCCTGATCGTCAACGTGCCTTCCTCATCGGGCCGAACGACGCGGGTCAAGGAGTTGACCGTGACCGTCAAAGCCGGTCAGGTCGTCAACCTCGGCAACGTGCGCATCGACACGGGCGGCGGAAGCAAGAGCAAGAAGTAACCCAAAAAGGAGCCCAAGGAATCCCCCGCAGGCAACCGAAACCACAAAGGGCGACGTCCGGCCGGGCATCGGCGTCCGGGTGCCGCCCTTTCTTGTCGGCGATCCCCAGCACGATCCCTTGCGCCCGAGTGATCCCGAGCCCTCCTGCTCCGAGGCCCCCGTCCGAACCCCCTTGCCCCGCGGCAATCTTCGATAAGACCTTACCTTCCTTGCGCCAGCAGATCTCCCAGCCCCTGCTCCCGCAACTGCCGGCGGATCTCCGGGGGCAGGTGATGGCCGTTCTTCAAGAGGTACCGCACCTTGGACCGGATCAGGCGGTTGAACACGGGGCTGGGTTCCTCCCCGACGGCCCGCCAGTCCCGCTGGGCGGCCAGCAGGTCGTACAGGGTGAGGAGCACGTAATCCGTCCCCTCGAAGGTCAGGTCGGGGTTGACCCGGTACCACAGGTCGCCGTTTTCCCGGATCCAGCGGTCCCCCAGGGCCTCGACGCCCCGCCGGATGGCCCGCGCCACCTCCAGGTACTCCCGCCGCGGCGTGACCCGGTACACCTCCAGCAGGTAGTTCATCTCGGCCAGGACGTGGTTCAGGGAGGCGTGGGTCTTGATGTCCTTCCCGGGGACGAAATAGTCCACGATGAGATAGCCGTCCGGCGCCGTGCGGATCACGTGGCCGGCCCGGGCCTGCTCCACCAGGAAGTCCGCATAGGCGACGTCCGCCCGCTCCAGCTCCGGCAGGTCCAGCAAGCGCCCGGCCTGGGCCATGAACTTGCCCACCGTCTCGTTGTGGCGCGTGTCCACGTAGGGCGCGACGATCCCGTACTGCTTCTTCAGCCAGGTGCTGGTGTACTCCGTCCACCAGAGCCCCAGCTCGGTATCCCGCTGGCGGTGGAGCACGGCCACCGCGTTGAGGACCAGGTCGTAGAAGTACCGCTCCCGGGTCTGGGCGTACTTCTCCAGCGGCCGCTTCTCCTGGGTGTTGGTCAGGTGCCGGCCGTACCCCAGGCGGGTGAAGGGTTCCACCGACCAGGGCAACTTGCTGAAGGTCCCGTCCGGCGTGTACCAGCGGTTGGTGGCCAGGTATTCGTCGATAGAGTACCGGATCCAGTCCTCCAGCACCCGCTGGTCCCGGAACAGCGGCTCCCGCGAGGCCAGCAGCCAGTGCTCGGCCAGCGCCCCCGGCGGCGCCGCCAGGGGGAAGGCCACCCGCACGACGGCCCCGTCGCTGTCGACGGAGATGCCCTTGTGCTCCGCCACCAATTCCCGCAGGCGGCTCTCGTTGCCCTCCTCGTACCGCAGCACCAGCTCCCGCGACACGTACTGGCGACCGCCCATCACGCTCCAGCGGAGATGGTCGTAGTCGTAGGTGTTCAGCAGCCCGATGGGGTAGGTGGTGGGGTCGACGCCGCTGACGGGATGGTGCTCGTGGGGCTTGTCCCGCTGCGCGAAGTCCGTCAGGTGGAACCGGTTGCCCTCCAGCTCCAGGACCAGCCGGACCCGCACCTCGGACGAACCGGCACTGGAACCGGCGCTCGAACCCGCGCTCCGCAGCCTGCTGAACAGGAAGACGTCGCCGTTCTTCAGGCGCCGCTCCGTCACCGTGACGAGGCCGACCTCGACGGGGCGGCGCAACAGCCCCTCCCGGATCACCACCCCGTAGGTGACGGCGTAGTCTTCCGATCCCGGGGCGGCAGTCTTCTCGGTGCCCCGGGCCACCAGCTCCGCCCCCGGCGGCGACTCCAGCCGCCACGGTAG
>QGUQ01000214.1 GCA_003242195.1 Bacillota bacterium
TGGGGGTGAGAGGAGTGGGGGTGGGGGGTGGGGGAGGTTGTGCAGCGGGGGATGGAAGCGGCCGGCGAGGAGTTCATTGCCCCGGTGCCGGTGGAGGTGGAGGTGGGCGTCGGGAAGACGTGGGCCGATAAGGCGTAGACAAAAACCTTTTAAATGGAGGGACTTCCGGGCCGCCATCCGGGCGGCCCTTTTCGTTTGGAGGTGGTGCCGCTGGGCGGATCCCGTGAGGCGGCCACGGCCAGGGTGTATTGGGCGATGGCGGTGGGCATGGTCGCGACGCTGCTGCTGTTCACCTTGGGGGCTGTGGCCGACGCTCCGCGTCAAGTGCAGCAGTGTGCCCCCGGCGTCTGGTCGTTCCGGTGGTGGTGGGGCGCTGTGGCCGTTGGCGCGGGGTTTTTGTTCGGCGTGCTCGAAGCAGGGCGTCTTCGCCCCGATGGAGCGACGGTCTCCAGCGCCCGGGGCGTGGTGGCGGCGGCGTCGGTGTCGTCGGCGCTGATGCTGCTCATCGGCGCAAAGCTGATCGGGCGTGCTTACTGGGCGCTCTACGGCGGGCCGCTGCGGGGCGGCCCGGACGCCCCGGCGGAGATGGTGTGGCTCCTTCTCCCGATGGCGGCGGTGGTGGCGCTCCATGAAGCGTGCCATCTCGCGGTCTTTCGGTTGTTCGGCGTCCGCGCACGGCTTCGGGTGTCCCTGAGCCCCCGGATCGTGGTTGCAACAGAGTACGACGACGCGGCGGTGGTCCCGGGTGTGCTGGCGGTGGCGCTGGTCGCTCCGCTGGTGATCCTCACGCTGCTTGGGTTGGTGCTTATGTCCTTTCCTTCCCTGGCCCCTTGGGTTGCATGGGCCGTAGCGGCCAACTGGGCCGGGAGCGTGCCGGACCTTGGCCGCCTTGCCATGATGGTGGCCGAATTGCGTTTGGCGCGGCAGAAGGTGGTGGGCCGACGTGGCGCACCCGCAACTTTATGACGCGGTTCATGCGTTGCGGCGCTACGGCCAAGTGAAGGTGCCGGACGAAGCGTTGGCATTCGAGATTGCGGCCAAGGCGCGGCGGAAGGGGCTTGTGGTGCAGGTGGCCCTGTCCGGGTCCGGCTGGTGGGTTGTGCGAGCGCGGGCGCTGTCTCGGCGGGAGGTGTGGAGGCGATAGCCGGCAACGAGGTGAGGCGCGACGACGTGATCGCTGCGATTCGGAAGGCGCTGGCCGAAGGCAAGAAGGTCGTCGTTGCCATCCCGGGCTGTGTGGGCGAGGTGCTGCGTGAGGTGCCGAACGGTGGTTGGTTTTGTGTTAAAACGCCAAAGGCCGTTATGGCCTGGCCCGTCTTTCCCGACGTTCGCCTGCGGATCGAGCATCGGGATGACAGGTTGATCGTGTCTTAGACCGGGTGGTGACCGTTCCATTGCCAATCGCAAGCAGGCCCGTTGCCTACACGGCGACGGGCCTGCTGCGTTTTGGGGGGGCACACGGGTGATTTTCTGGACGAGTGACAATGGCGAGACCCAAATCACGCTGTACCAGGGCCACGTGCTCGACGTGCTCCGCCAGTTGCCGAGCGAGTCCGTGCATTGTGTAGTCGAGGCTGTTGCAAATTAAACGGCCGACACCCCGCCCCGATGCTCGGGGCGGGGTGCATTTTCATGGTTTCGACGCAGCTTCTGTCGATCCTGCAGCAGGCGTTCCCGCCTGCAGCTCGCCGCCCTGGACCGGCCGGCTACGCGGACGCGCAGATCGTTGCCTGCCTGGTGATCGGGTGCCGCCTTCAGGCCCGCAGCCTGCGGCACCTCGTTCGGCTGCTCAAGGCGAGTCCGCCGCTCGTACGAGCGCTTGGCCTGCCGCGGGTGCCGTCGGCCGCGACGCTGAGCCGGCGTCTCCGTCGGCTCGCACCCCGCCTGCTCCTCCTTTGCCGCAGGCTTTCACGCCAGGTCGACCCGTCCTGGCTCGGGGCGATGGATGCGACCGGCCTTCGGACCCGGGCCCGCGGCAGCCGCTGGGGCTGGAGCCGGCCATACGGCCCTTTTTGCGGGCTCAAGCTTCACGCGGTGGTCACGCCCTCCGGCCTGCTGCGGGATTTCGTCCTCACGTCGGCGGCCGTCCGCGAAAGCCGGGTATTCTTTCGCGGAACGGGTCTTGCGGTGCTTCTGGCCGACCGGGGCTACGATTCCGAACGGCTCGCGCAAGCGTATGCCCAGGCCGGCGTTCGCCTGGTGGCCCGGCCGCGCCGCCTGGGGGCGGGGAAGCCGCGCACCCCTTGCCGGAAGAAGGCGGCGGCGCTGCTAGCGATGCCTGCGGGCCGTCGGCTCTACCGCCTGCGCGGCACGATTGAACGGTTCTTTGGGTGGCTGAAGACGCACCCCGCCCTGGCGGTACCGGTCACCTCGGTGGCCCACCTTGAGCGCGTTCTCGCGGTCCTCTGGCTTGCGATGTTGCTTGCCCGCCTCGAAAGCAGGATCGGGAGCCCGCGCAACGAAATCTGCCTGCAGTAAGGCGCTCTGACGCCGCACCCCGGCCATCGGGGGTCGGGTTCCGCGCGAAGCGGATCCCGAGGGCCGGCCGCCGAAGCGGCCGCGATCCCGCGGACAGGGCGTCGTTTTTCATTTTCCGGCCCTTGGGCCGCGAAAGGAGGTGAGATCCGTGTCCGCCATCAAGCGGGCGCGCAAGCAAGCGACGCCGGTCCGGCTGCGGGTTCTGCGCTTCCGGCTGCGCCTTGGGCCCACGCAGGCGGCCCGGTGCGATTTTCTGCGCCGGGAGGCGGCCCGGGTGTGGAACCGGTGCGTGGAGCTCGACCGCGCCTGGCGGGAGGCCGGGCTGAAGCTCACGGCCTGGGCGCTTGAAAAGCAGCTCAAGGCCGCGACCGCCCGGAAGGCGGGCGGGGACTTCGAGCTGGCCGCCAACACCACTCAGGCCGTGGTGGAAGCCTACGTCGAGGCCGTGGAGCGGTTCCGCCGCCGGCAGGGCGCGGCCGAGCGGCCGCCCCACCGGCAAAAGGCCCACTTCACGGTGGCCTGGAAGGCGCGAGAGATCCAGCCGCAGGGTAATCGCGTCGCGCTGGCCTGCGGCCGGGGCCGCCAGCCGCTGGTCATCCCGGCCTTCGGCCTCCCGTGGGAGCGTGTGCGCCAGGTCCAGCTGGTCTACCGGCACGGCGACTACTGGCTGCACGTGACGCTGGCCGAGCCGGCTCCGTCGCAACGGGCGGGGGACTCGGCCGGCAGGGCCGCGGGAGGCGACCAGGGCGAGGTCCACGCCCTGACCCTGAGCACGGGCGATCGGCACCTGGTGCTCGTGGGGAGGCGGCTGCGGTCCGAATGGCGCCTGTGGCACAAGGTGCTCGCCCGCTTGCAGGCGCTGCAGAGCCGGTGCCAGAAAGGCTCCCGGCGCTGGCGCAAGCTCCAGGCCGCCAAGGAGCGGCGCCTGGGGCGGATCCTCCGCCGGATCGAGCACCTGGAATGCTGCATCGCCCGCCATGCCGTGGCCTGGTGTCTTGCTCACGGCGTGAGTACCCTCTACGTGGGCGACCTCGGGGGCATCGAGCGCCGGGCCCAGGGCCGGCGGCACCGCCAGCGGATGCACTTCTGGCGGCGAGCCCGGCTGCTCCGGCGCCTGCGCCAGCTGGCGGCCCGCCACGGCATCACGGTCGTCGTGATCCCCGAGCGCGGGACCTCGCGCACGTGCCCCGCGTGCGGGGCGCAGCACAAGCCCCGCGGGCGGGTGTTCGCCTGCCCCAATGGCCATACGGCCCACCGGGACGTGGTGGGGGCGGTGAACATCCTGGCGCTCGGCCTCTGGGGCGAGCTGCTCCCGGGGCGGCCCTTGCCCCGGGAGCAAGAGACGACGTATCTCCGGCCCGACCGGCAGAAGGCGGCTTTGGCCGCCTGACGCCGCATCGGGCGGAGTAGCGCCACGGGGTGGGGCCACGGGATCGGCTTCCCCCGATCCCGTGACGGCCACGTGCAGTGCGTGCGTGGCCATTGCAAATTCGGACGGCCCTTTCAGTGGGCTGCGACGAATTTGCAACACCCTC
>QGUQ01000215.1 GCA_003242195.1 Bacillota bacterium
CATCGGCGTCGAGGGCCAGTACCTGCTGGCTGCCTTCGCGGCGTCGTGGACAGGCGTCTACCTGGCAGGCCTGCCCGCGGTCCTGCACCTTCCCCTGGTGGTGCTGGCGGCCATGGCCGGGGGCGCCATCTGGGCGTGGCTGCCGGGGTGGCTGCGGGTGCGGCGGGGCGTGCACGAGGTGATCAGTACCATCATGCTGAACTTCATCGCCTCGTCCCTCCTGCTGTGGCTTCTGGCGGACGTCTTCCGCGACCCCGCCCAGGAAGGGGGCAACACGCTCCGCGTGGGGATGGCTAACCTCCCGGACTCGGCCCGGATCCCCCGGATGCACGGCTTCCTGTCCGCCGTCGGCATCGACCTGCGGCCGTCCGTGGCCCTGGACTGGTTCTTCCCCGTGGCGCTGGCCTGCGCGGCGCTGCTCTACCTGCTCCTCTGGCGCACCCCCTTCGGCTTCGAGGTGCGGGCCGTCGGCCTCAATCCCGAGGCGGCACGGGCCGCGGGAATCCGGGTCGAACAGGTGCAGTTGCGGGCCTTCCTGTTGAGCGGCGCCATCGCAGGGCTAACGGGCCTGTCCGACCTGCTGGGGTACTTCGGGTACCTGGACATCGACTTCCCCCGCGGCTACGGCTTCACGGGCATCGCCGTCGCCCTCCTTGGCGCCAATCATCCGCTGGGGATCGTGTTGGCTTCCTTCCTCTTCGCCTTCCTCCAGCGGGGCGGCCTGGGCATGCAGGCACTGGCCGACATCCCGCGGGAGGTCGTGACGGTGATGGAGGGCGTGATCATCCTGACCATGTTGATCGTTGCGGCGGTGGGCACCCGGATGTTGCGGCGCCTGGAGCGCGGGCGAGTGGTGGCGGCCGCGGCGGACGCCACCGGAGCGGGCCGCTCCGCGGCCGAGCCGGGAGGGGTGCCCGAGCCGGCGGCAGCGGGGACCGGGCCGGTTGGAGAGGGGGATGACGAGCATGGCCGGCCTTGAGACGGTAGCCATCATGACCGTGGTCGCCTCGGGCTTGCGGCTGGCCCTGCCCATCCTGATCACCGGCGTGGGCGCCACCTTCACGGAACGCGGCGGCGTCATCAACATCGGCCTCGAGGGCATGATGCTCTTCGGTGCCTTCGCCTCCGCCTGGGGCGCCACCGCCGCCGGCCCGCTGGCCGGTATCGCCGCCGGCATGGTGGCGGGCGCGTTGTTGGCCGTCGTCCACACGGTGGCCACGGTCCGCTTCCGCGTCGACCACATCGTCAGCGGCGTGGCCATCAACCTGCTGGCCACCGGCCTGGTGCGCATCGGTAGCTACCGGGCCTTCGGCACCGCCACCACCTCGGGGCAGGTGCCGGGACTGCGCCCCTTCCACGTCCCCTGGCTGGGCGACGTCTCTCCCCTGCTGCTGGTGGCCTTGCTGCTGGTGCCCTTGGCCTGGTGGGTCCAGCACCGGACTCCCTTCGGCCTGCGCCTCCGCGCCTGTGGCGAGAACCCGCTGGCCGCCGACACCCTGGGGGTCAACGTGCAGGCCATGCGCAGCGCCGGGGTGCTCATCAGCGGCCTCTTCGCCGGCCTGGCCGGCGCCTACCTGGTGGTCGAGCTGAACCACGTGTACGTGGAGGGAATGACCCAGGGCCGCGGGTTCGTCGCCCTGGCGGCGATGATCTTCGGCAACTGGACCCCCCACGGCACCGCGCTGGCGTCCCTGCTCTTCGGCCTCGCGGAGGCGCTGTCCATCCAGGCCGACGTGGCGATTCCCTATCAGTTCCTCGAGATGGTGCCCTACGTCGTGACCCTCCTGGTGCTGGCCGGCGTGGTGCGGCGCTCCACCCCGCCTGCCGCCGTCGGCACCCATTACGCCCGCGGCGAGGAATGACCCTCGCGGCACCCCGGCCGGGGACCGTCCCGGAGGTCCCCGGCCGGTCCCGGCGGGCGCACCGCCAGGGGGCGCCTCGCCTGCCGATGGCCTGCTGAAGGGACCCGCCACCTGTGCTATACTGAGTGTTTGCCGGCTTCGCTTCCGGCCGGACGGTTCACCGCCCGCACACGGGTGTTTCTCGCCGCGCGCCAGCCGTCCCACCGCGCCCGTGTTCGCCCGGCCTCCGCCGGGCTGGCGTTTTCCAGGGGGTGGGCGGTACGTCGAAAGGGTGTGCGCCAGCATGGGTACACGAATGGCCTTCCTCTTCCGGTTCATCCGCCAGCACTGGCGCCCCTACAGCATCGGCCTGGCGGCCCTGGTCGGCACGGACATCCTCCAGCTAGTGATCCCGCGGCTGATCGGGCGGCTTACCGACGCTCTGGATCGCGGCGCGGTGGATGCCCGTGGAGTTCTGGGATACGTGGCGGCCATCGTGGGCCTCTCGGTGGGCGTAGCCATCCTCCGCTACCTGTGGCGCATCTACGTCTTCGGGACCTCCTGGCGCATCGAGGTGGACCTGCGGGCCCGCTTCTTCCGCCATCTGCTGGGCCTGTCGGCCAACTACTTCAATCACCACAAGACCGGCGACCTCATGGCCCACGCCACCAACGACCTACAAGCCGTGCGCATGGCCGTGGGACCCGGCGTCCTGATGCTGGCGGACTCGGCGTTCCTCAGCGGGGCGACGCTGACCATCATGCTCGTCAGCATCGACTGGCGGCTGACGCTGCTGGGCCTGCTGCCCCTGCCCCTGCTGGCGCTGTCCTCCTGGGCCCTGGGCCGTGCCATTCACGCCCGGTTCGGCCGCGTCCAGGATGTGTTCGGCGACCTCACGGACCGGGTCCAGGAGACCCTGTCGGGCATCCGCGTGATCAAGGCCTTCGCCCGCGCCCGGGCGGAAGTGGAGGCCTTTCGCCGCGTCAACCGGCGGTATGTCGAGACGAACCTGCGCCTGTACCGGGTGGACGCCGCCTTCGACCCCCTGATCGAGTTCCTGACGGCGGTGGGGTTCGTCATCGCCATCGGCTATGGCGGTTCGCTGGTGTTGGAGGGCCGCATCAGCCTGGGCGACTTCGTGTCCTTCATCAGTTACCTGGGGATGCTGGTGTGGCCCATGCTGGCCGTCGGCTGGGTCGTCAACCTGCTGGAGCGGGGCGCCGCCTCCATGGAGCGCCTGGAGCGGGTCCTGGCCGAGCGGCCGGAGATCCAGGATCCACCGCGGCCGGCACCGGTTCGGCGCCTGCGCGGGCGGATCGAGATCCGCCACCTGACCTTCCGCTACCGGCCCGACCTGCCGCCGGCGCTGGTGGACCTGGACGTCACCGTCGAACCCGGTCAGACGCTGGCCCTGGTCGGGCGCACCGGGTCCGGCAAGACCACCGTGGCCAACCTGCTGGTGCGCCTGTACGACCCGCCGCCGGACACGGTCCTGATCGACGGCGTGGACGTGCGGGAGATCCCCCTGGAGGTCCTGCGCCGCGACATCGGTTACGTGCCCCAGGACAACTTCCTCTTCTCCAAGACCGTGGGCGAGAACATCGCCTTCGCCCCCGGCCGCTGGACGGAGGAACAGATCGTCGCCGCGGCCCGGATCGCCCAGGTGGAGGAAGACATCCGCCGCTTCCCGAGGGGGTTCGACACCCCCGTGGGAGAGCGGGGCGTGACGCTGTCGGGCGGCCAGCGTCAGCGGGTCGGCATCGCGCGGGCCGTCTTGAAGGACCCGCCGATTCTGGTCCTCGACGACTGCCTCTCCGCCGTGGACACCCAAACGGAGGCCCGAATCCTCGAGCACCTGCGGGAGATCATGGCGGGGCGCACGACGATCCTCATCTCCCACCGCGTATCCGCGGTCCAGCACGCCGATCTCATCCTGGTGCTGGACCGGGGCCGGGTCGTGGAGCGGGGCACCCATGAGGAACTGCTAGCCCTGGGCGGGGAGTATTACCGCCTCTACAGGCAGCAACAGCTGGAGGCCCAGATCGCAGAGGCCGAGTGACGGAGCGCGGCTACCCTGTCACGCCGCGGCTCCCGGCGGACCAACCGGCGGCCCGGCCCCGGGCACCCCCGGGACCGGGCCGCCGCCACGGAGGAGCGACGGGAGGGGCGG
>QGUQ01000216.1 GCA_003242195.1 Bacillota bacterium
GCCTTGAAGCGACCCAAGGTCAGCATCGTGGGTGCCGGCAATACCGGTGCGGCGCTGGCCCACTGGCTGGCCATCAAGCAGGTGGCCGACATCGTCCTGGTCGACGTGGTGGAGGGTATGCCCCAGGGCAAGGCCCTCGACCTGATGCAGGCGGCGCCGGTGGAGTCCTTCGACTGCATCATCACCGGTTCCAACGATTACGCCGACACGGCCGGGTCCGACGTGGTGGTGATCACCGCCGGCGTGGCCCGCAAACCCGGTATGAGCCGGGAGGACCTGGCCAACACCAACGCGGGCATCGTCCGCGACATCACGGAGAAGGTCGCCCGCTACTCCCCGGACGCCTACCTGATCATCCTGACGAACCCGCTGGACGTCATGTGTTACGTAGCTTACAAGGTGAGCGGGTTCCCCAAGCACCGGGTCATGGGCCAGTCGGGCATCCTGGATTCCGCCCGCTTCCGCACCTTCATCGCCCGCGAGCTCAACGTATCCTTCGAGGACGTCCACGCCCTGGTCCTCGGTGGCCACGGCGACTCCATGGTGCCGCTGCCGCGCTACACCCACGTGGGCGGCATCCCCATCGAGCAACTGCTGCCGAGGGAGAAGATCGAGGAGCTGGTGCAGCGCACCCGCGACGGTGGTGCCGAGATCGTACGTCTGCTCAAGACCGGCTCTGCCTTCTTCGCGCCCGGGGCGGCCATGGCGGAGATGGTCGAGGCGATCCTCCGCGACCGCAAGCGGGTGTTGCCCGTGTCCGCCTATTTGGAGGGCGAATACGGCGAGTCCGGGATCTTCATGGGCGTCCCCGTGATCCTCGGCGCCGGCGGCGTGGAGCGGATCATCGAGATCGAGCTGACGGAAGAAGAGCGGCAGGCCTTCGCCCGCTCCGCGGCTGACGTGCGGCGGGCGGTCGAGCAGCTGCAATTCTAGGCGGCGGCCCCCGCCAGCCAGCAGGAGGATGGACGCCGTTGACCACGGAACCCGACCGGGAAGAACAATTGCTGAGGGAGGCGGTGGCGCTCCACGAGCAAGCGCGGGGCAAGATCGAGGTCTTCAGCAAGGTGCCCCTGCGCGACGCCCGCGACCTGAGCTTGGCCTACACGCCCGGCGTGGCCGAGCCCTGCCGCGTCATCGCTGCCGATCCGGGCCGTGCCTTCGATCTGACGGCCCGGGGCAACCTGGTGGCGGTGGTGACCGACGGTTCCGCCGTGCTGGGCCTGGGTGACATCGGCCCGGTGGCCGCCCTGCCGGTGATGGAGGGCAAGGCGATCCTGTTCAAGCTGTTCGCGGCGGTGGATGCCGTGCCCCTCTGCCTCGACGTGCGGGAGGTGGCGCGGGTCGTCGAGGTGGTGCGCGCCGTAGCGCCCACCTTCGGGGGGATCAACCTGGAGGACATCGCGGCCCCCCGCTGCTTCGAGATCGAGGCCCGGTTGCGGGCGGAACTGGACATCCCCGTGTTCCACGACGACCAGCACGGGACGGCCATCGTCACCGCCGCGGCCTTGCTCAATGCCCTCCGGGTGGTCGGCAAGGCCTTGGAGGACGTGCGCATCGTGGTCAACGGCGCGGGAGCCGCGGGCATCGCCGTCAGCCAGCTGCTGCTGGATCTCGGGGCGCGGGACCTGGTCCTCTGCGATAGCCGCGGGGCCATCTACGCCGGGCGCCCCTACGGGATGAACCCGTACAAGCAGCGGGTGGCGGAGCGCACCAACCCGCGGGGTCTCAAGGGCGGGCTGGCCGATGTGCTGGCCGGCGCCGACGTCTTCGTGGGCCTGTCGCGGGGCAACGTGGTCACGCAGGAGATGGTCCGGTCCATGGCCGCGGAAGCCATCGTCATGGCCATGGCCAATCCGACGCCGGAGATCTTCCCGGATGCGGCCGCGGCCGCCGGCGCGCGGGTGGTCTGCACCGGGCGTTCCGACTTTCCCAACCAGATCAACAACGTCCTGGCCTTCCCCGGCGTCTTCCGCGGCGCCCTCGACGTGCGAGCGCGGGAGATCAACGAGGCGATGAAGGTGGCGGCTGCCCGGGCCATTGCCGAGCTGATCCCGCCCGATGAGCTGTCGGAGCGGTACATCATTCCCGAGGCCCGGGACGAGCGGGTAGCCCCGGCCGTGGCGGCGGCCGTGGCGCGGGCGGCCATGGATACGGGGGTGGCCCGGGTGCCGGTGGACCCGGAACGGGTCCGGGAGGAGACGGCGGTCCGGGTGGCCCGGGTGCGGGCCCGCCTGCAGGAAGTCGGCCCGCACGGGGACTGACCAGAGCGCGAGGTGAGTCGTTTGAAGTTCTTCGAGTACATGGCCAAGGAAGTCTTTCGCCAGCGAGGCATTCCCACGCCCCGGGGGCGCGTGGCCGCGTCTCCCGAGGAAGCGGAGCAGGTGGCGGCCGAGATCGGCGCCCCCGTCGCCGTCAAGTCCCAGGTGCTGGCGGGAGGCCGCGGCAAAGCCGGCGGCATCAAGTTCGCCGACACGCCCGCCGAGGCCCGGGAGGTGGCGGCCGCGCTCCTGGGCCAGGAAGTGCGCGGCTACCGGGTGGAGCGGGTCCTGGTCGAGGAAAAGCTCCAGATCGATCGCGAGCTCTACCTGGGCATCGCCGTGGACACCGGGCGGAAGCAGCCCCTGGTCATCGCCTCCCTCCACGGCGGCGTCAACATTGAAGAGGTGCCGGAGAAGGACATCGTCAAGCGGCCGGTCGACATCGCCCTCGGGCTCTACCCCTACTTCGCCCGGGGCATCGCCCGCCGGTTGGGCCTGAGCGGAGCAGTGGCCCGGCAGTTCGCTGACATCCTGACCCGCCTCTACCGGATTTTCCGGGACTACGACGCGGAACTGGTGGAGATCAACCCGCTGGTGATCTCCGGCGAGCGGCTGATCGCCGCCGACGGGCGCCTCAATGTGGACGACGACGCCCGCTTCCGCCACCCGGACCTGCCCGATGTCAGCGAGGCCACCGAGCTGGAGCGGCGGGTGCGGGAGATCGGGCTCTCCTACGTGGAGCTGGACGGGGACATCGCCGTGATGGCCAACGGAGCCGGCATCACCATGGCCACCATCGACGTCCTCGCCGAATACGGCGGCCGCGCCATGAACTTCCTGGACGCCGGTGGCGGCGCCGGCGTGGAGCCCATGGCCAAGGCCATGGCCGTGCTGGTGTCCACGAAGCCGAAGGCCATCTTCGTCAACATCTTCGGCGGCATCACCCGCTGCGACGACGTGGCCAACGCCATCGTGACCGTCAAGAAGCAGCAGGGCATCCCCGTGCCGCTGGTGGTCCGCCTGGTAGGGACCAACGAGGAGAAGGGCGTGGCCATCCTGCGCGAGCACGGCATCGAAGCCTTCCGCGACATGGGCGAGGCGGCCCGCAAGGCGGTCGAGCTTGCCCGGCAGGGAGGGGACCGGTAGATGGCGATCCTGATCGACGAACGCACGCGGGTCCTGGTCCAGGGGATCACCGGCCACCAGGGCAGCTTTCACACCGGCCAGATGATCGAGTACGGGACGCGGGTGGTGGCGGGCGTCTCGCCCGGCAAGGAAGGCCAGGAGGTCCACGGCGTTCCCGTCTACGACACCGTGGAGGCGGCCGTGGAGAAGCACGGCGCCACGGCTTCCATCGTCTTCGTCCCCGCGCCCTTCACCAAGGACGCGGTGCTGGAGGCGCTGGACGCCGGGATCAAGCTGGTGGTGGTCATCACCGAGCACGTGCCGCTCCACGATGCCATGGAGATCATGGCCCGGGCGCGGCTGAAGGGCGCCACCATCGTCGGTCCCAACACCTTCGGTGTGATCTCGCCCGGCAAGTGCAAGATCGGCATCATGCCCAACCACATCTACACGCCCGGGCGGGTGGGCATCGTCGCCCGCAGCGGTACCCTCTCTTACGAGATCGCCGCCTCCCTGTCCCAGGCCGGCTTCGGCCAGTCCACGGTGGTGGGCATGGGCGGGGACCGGGTCGTCGGCCTCTCCTTCATCGACGTCCTGAAGATGATGGAGC
>QGUQ01000217.1 GCA_003242195.1 Bacillota bacterium
TTTTTTTTTTTTAAAGCAGATGCGGGCAATGGAGATGGGAGCCCGTTCGTGGGCTTCGGAATGTTTATAAGAGACAGCCAGATAGACGTTGAGGGTGTGCATGGTACGCTTGCGGGGTGCCAGCCCGTTCGGGTGGTTCTCGTCCAGGACGAACCCGCGACCCGCCCGGTTGTTCATCAAGATGCCCGTGCCCTTGGCGACGACGCCGGCGCCCCACAGGGCGGAGATGCTATGGATGAAGGACACGGCGTTGCCCTCGGCGTCCACTGCCACGAAGGACGTGGTGTCGCCGTGGGGATCCCCGGCCACCGGCGCGTTGTTGGCGCGGTTCGGGTCGATGTCCCGGCGCCGCCGGGCGGCATACTCCTTGGATAGCAGTTCCGCGACGGGTGCGCGGACGAAGGCCGGGTCGCCCAGGTAGGCGTTGCGGTCGGCGAAGGCCAGCTTCTTGATCTCCACCAGCAGGTGGACGACCTCGGGATCCGTGGGACTGCGGCCCGTGAGGTCAAAGCCCTCTAGCAGGTTGAGCATCTCCAGGAGGATGAGACCCTGGGAGGGGGGCGCCGTCTCGTAGACGCGGTAACCCCGGTAGGTGGTCACCAGGGGCCGGTAGACCTCGGTCTCGAAGGCGGCCATGTCGTCGGGGGTGAGCAGGCCGCCGGCCGCCTGGGAGGCGTCCCCGATGGCCCGGGCCAGTTGCCCGCGGTAGAAGGCGTCGGCGCCGTCGGTGAGGATGGCCTCGAAGCTGGCCGCGAGATCGGGGTTGCGCAGGATGGTGCCCGGCCGCGGCTCGGGGCCCGCCGCCAGGTAGATGGCCGCCGCCTCGGGGTCCCGGGCCAGCTTCTCCGCGCCCGCAGCGATGTTGGCCGCCAGGCGGGCGTCGATGGGGAAGCCTTCGCGGGCGTAGCGGATGGCCGGCTCCCACAGCTCGGATAGGGGCAGGCTGCCGAAACGGGCGTGCATCTCCAGATACACGCCCACGGCACCGGGAACGGCCACCGACCACCAGCCCTCGAAGGGCATCTCCCGGTATCCGGCTGCGCGGTACCGCTCCACGGTGGCCGCGGCGGGCGCCGGCCCGCTGCCGTTGAAGGCGGTGACCGTGCGGGTGCGTGCATCGTAGACGAGGGCGAAGGCGTCCCCCCCGAGGCCGCACATCTCCGGCATGGTGACGGCGGTGACGGCCGCCATGGCCAGGGCGGCATCCACTGCGTTGCCACCGCGGGCCAGGACGTGGAGACCAACGGCCGCCGCCAGGGGCTGCCCCGCGGCCACCATGCCGTTGCGCGCCCATACCGGGCGACCGGGATCGGAGGTCAGGGCGGGATCGATCATGACCTTCACCTCGCTCAGGGTGCTGTCGCTGGCGCCGGCGCGCCCCGCCGCTGCGTCCCCCCGGCCCGCGGCGGCCACCACGCCGGGCGCGACTTCCTTCACGCCTCCATCACACCTTGAAGACGGCTCCCACCAGCAAGGCGCCGGCCACGACGAGGGCCGGGTTGACGCCGGCGAAGAGGAGCACCGTGCTGGCGATGCCGATGAGCCAGGTGGACGGTCCGGGGAAAGACTGGGTGCCCAGGTCCCAGGCCACCTGCAGCATCAGGGCCACGGCGACCGGCTTGACCGCCTTCAGTGCCCCGGCCACGGCGGGCGAGTGTTGGTAGGCCTGGAACAGCCCGAAGAGTGCGATCATGGCCACGGCCGTGGGCGCGACCGCCGCGATGGTGGCGGCCAGAAGCCCCGCCACCCCCGCCACCTTGAAGCCGATGGAAGCCGCCAGCTTGGTGGCGATGGGGCCCGGCAACGCATTGCCAAGGGCCAGGGTTTCGGCGAAGCCCGCTTCATCCATCCAGTGGTAGCGATCGACCACCTGCTGCTTGATGAAGGGCACGACGCCGGGACCGCCACCGAATCCCAGCAGGCCGCTCTGCCCGAAGGCCAGGGTCAGTTCCCACAGGCGTTGCCACCACACGGAACCTGCCATCGAACCTGATCTCCCCCGTTCCGGGCGGGGCACCGCGCCCCGGTGCCCCGGCGGTTCCGGCCCGGTCCTCGGCCGCGGGGCCGTCCGGTCGCGGAGCCATCGCCCGGCAGATTGAAGGCCAGGGCTCCCCCGGGCTGCCTCCACGTCTGCGCGGTTCCGTACCGCCAGCACCTGCCCCCGTCCCCCGTACCGGTTCGGCCAAGGCGAGGGGCGGATGCTGGCGGTCGCCCTCACGACGTGGCGCGGCCGGGGGGTGGATGCCGGTCGGGAACAAGGTGTCGCGCGGAATTGAAGTACCCCGTTCGCGGGCGCGCCCGGGTTTCCTCCCGTGGCGATGGGCGGTCAGCCAGCGGAGGGCCGGTCGACTTTGCGGAACCGCGGCTTTGCCACGGGTCCCAGGACCCGCCCCTGGGCACGTCCGGGCCCGCCGCCGGGGCGCGACGGCAGGCCCGGACGCGGCCATAGCCATCCGGGCACGGAGCGTTACTCCACCCGGAGGACGATCTTGCCGATGTTCCGGTTGGCTTCCATGTAGCGGTGGGCCTCCGCCACCCGATCCCAGGGGAAGACGCGGTCGATCACCGGGCGCAGGCGACCCTCCGCGAAGCGGGGCAGCACCCGCTGGACGAATTCCCGGGTGAGACGCGCCTTGTACTCGGGGCTACGGGAGCGCAAGGTGGTACCCGTCACTTGCAGGCGCTTGGCCATGAGCAGGCGAAGGTCGCAGCGTTCCACCACGCCGCCGCCCATGGTGGCGATGAGCACCAGGCGGCCGTCGGTCGCCAGGCACTCCAGGTTCTGCTCCCAGTAGGGCGCCCCGACGAAGTCCAGCACCAGGTCGACGCCGCGGCCCCCTGTCGCCTCCAGCACGCGGCGGGCGAAGGGCCCTTCCTTGTAGTTGAAGGCATGGGACGCGCCCAGGGCGCGGCAGGCAGCCAGCTTGGCCTCCGAGCCCGCCGTGACGAGCACGTCCGCCCCCGCGTCCCGGGCTAGCTGGATGGCTGCGGTCCCCACGCCGCTGGCGCCGGCGTGGATCAGCACCCGCTCGCCGGCCTGCAGGCGCCCGATCCAGAACAGCGTCTGGTACGCGGTGAAGAAGGCTTCGGGGATGGCGGCCGCCTCTTCGAAGCCGAGGTTGTCAGGGATGGGCATGGCCATGGCGGCGGGCAGGGTGACGTACTCCGCGTAGCCGCCGCCGGGTACCAGGGCGAAGACGCGGTCGCCCGCACGCCACCCCCCGCAGCCCGGACCGGCCCGCTCCACCACGCCGGCGATCTCCAGGCCGAGGATGGGGCTGGCCCCCGGGGGTGGAGGATACAGGCCCCGGCGCTGCAGGATGTCCGCCCGGTTGAGGGCGGTGGCGCGGACCCGGACCAGCAACTCCCCCTCCCCGGGCTCGGGTGTGGGGTACTCGCCCAGGAACAGTTGCTCGGCACCCCCTGGCTGGCGAACCAGCACCGCTCGCATCGTGCACCCCTCCCTCCCGGTTCAACCCACGTAGCGTCTCAAGACGCGGTCGACGGCCGGCCCGTAGGTCTCGCCGAACAGCACCAGGTGGGCCAGGAGGTAGTAGAGCTGGTAAAGAGGCCGCCGGTCCTCGTGGCCGGGGGCCAGCGGCCGCTGCTCGGCGTACGCGGCGAAGAAGGACGGCGGGAATCCGCCGAAGAGGGCGGCCATGGCCAGGTCCAACTCGGCGTCACCGTAGAAGACGGCGGGATCGATCAGATAGGGACGGGCGACCCCGGCTCCGGTTGCCCGGGCCCGGGTCGGGCCGCCCGGTGCTCCCTCCTCGGGCGGGGCGTCTGCGCTGGTACTCCAGCCGGCCATCCAGTTGCCGCCCCACAGGTCGCCGTGCAGGAGGGAGGGGCGGGGCCGGTGGCCCAGCCACTGTTCCAGGTGATCCAGCAGCCGGGGCAGCCGCCGGGGGCGCAGGGCGGCCAGCCGCCCCTGGCGTCCTGCCCGCTCCACCAGCACTGCCAGGCGCTGCTCCCGGGAGTGGCGGGGGCCG
>QGUQ01000218.1 GCA_003242195.1 Bacillota bacterium
GCCCGGCAGGGAGGGGACCGGTAGATGGCGATCCTGATCGATGAACGCACGCGGGTCTTGGTCCAGGGGATCACCGGCCACCAGGGCAGCTTCCACACCGGCCAGATGATCGAGTACGGCACGCGGGTGGTGGCGGGGGTCTCGCCCGGCAAGGAAGGGCAGGAGGTCCACGGCGTTCCCGTCTACGACACCGTGGAGGCGGCTGTCGAGAAGCACGGCGCCACGGCTTCGATCGTCTTCGTCCCCGCGCCCTTCACCAAGGATGCGGTGCTGGAGGCGCTGGACGCCGGTATCAAGCTGGTGGTCGTCATCACCGAGCACGTGCCGCTGCACGATGCCATGGAGATCATGGCCCGGGCGCGGCTCAAAGGTGCGACCATCGTCGGGCCCAACACCTTCGGCGTGATCTCCCCCGGCAAGTGCAAGATCGGCATCATGCCCAACCACATCTACACCCCCGGCCGGGTCGGCATCGTGGCCCGCAGCGGCACCCTTTCCTATGAGATCGCCGCCTCCCTGTCCCAAGCCGGCTTCGGCCAGTCCACGGTGGTAGGCATGGGCGGGGACCGGGTCGTCGGCCTGTCCTTCATCGACGTCCTGAAGATGATGGAGCAGGACAAGGAGACGGAGGCCGTGGTCCTGGTCGGCGAGATCGGCGGAACCGCCGAGGAGGAGGCCGCCGAGTACATCAAGGGCATGTCCAAGCCGGTGGTCGCGTACCTGGCCGGCAAGAACGCGCCGCCCGGGAAGCGCATGGGTCACGCCGGCGCCATCATCGAGCGAGGCCGCGGCACGTACGAGAGCAAGGTCAAGGCTTTGGAGGCGGCCGGGGCGCGGGTGGCGGCCCTGCCCTGGCAGGTGGCCGACCTGGTACGGGAGGTTCTGCGCTGAGCACGGAACGGAAGCCTCTGGGGACGCGGGACATGGGCGAGAACGGTGCCCGCAAGGAAGAAGTGCCGGCGCCCGTCGCGGACAAGGCCACGTACATCCAGGAGCTGTTCGATACCATCGCGCCCGGCTACGACCGGATGAACCTGCTGATGACCTTCGGCCAGTGGCGGTACTGGCAATGGCGCCTGTGCCGGCGCCTGGAGGCCATCGGCCTGCGGGGGGCACGAGCTCTGGACGTAGCCTGCGGAACGGGCGAGATCACGGCCATGCTCGCCCGGGCCGTCGGGCCGGATGGTGAAGTGACGGGCCTAGACTTCTCCGCCGGCATGCTGGCCGTTGCTCGCCAGCGGGTGCGGCGGCTGGGCCTGGAGGACCGCGTTCGGTTGGTCGAGGGGGACGCCCTCGACCTGCCCTTTCCCGATGGATCCTTCGACGTCGTCACCATGGGCTTTGCTCTGCGCAACGTGGCCGACATCGACCGGGCGCTGCGGGAGATGGCCCGCGTGACCCGTCCGGGCGGGCGCGTGCTGGTCCTCGAGCTCTCCCACAGCCCCTGGGCTTTGGTCCGGGTGCCCTTTTCGTGGTACTTTGAGAAGGTGATCCCGGCGATGGGGAGGTGGGCGGCCGGGCGCCTGCGGGTTCCGGGCCCGGATCCCTACGCCTGGCTGCCCCTATCCATCCGCGGTTTCCCCGGTGCGGAGGAACTGGCGGATCGCTTTCGCGCCGCCGGGCTGGACAACGTGCGTTTCTGGAGGATGTCGGCAGGCATCGTCTGCCTGCACGAGGGGCAACGCGTGGCACGTAGCCGACGGGGCGGGTGAGGACGCCATGGGGGCGACGCGAGTCCTTGCGGTTGGGATGAACCACCGAACGGCTCCCGTGTCCTTGCGCGAGCGGCTGGCGGTCGACGCTGCGTCCAGCGAGCGCGTCCTGGACCGCCTGCGCGCGTTGTCGGCGGTCGCCGAGGCCGTCGTCCTGTCCACGTGCAACCGCGTGGAACTGTATACCGCCGCCCGCCACGGAGGCGAGGCGCGACGGCAACTGCTGCATTTCCTGGCGGAATGGGCCGGCGTGCCGGCCGGGGAGCTGGAATCCCACCTCTACTGGCATGAAGACGGCGCAGCCGCCCGGCACCTCTTCAGGGTCGCGGCGGGGCTGGATTCGATGGTGGTGGGCGAGAGCCAGGTCCTGGGGCAGGTCCGGGACGCCTACCAGCTGGCAGCCGCGCGGGGTGCGTGCGGTAAGGTCCTCCATGCCTTGTTCCAGCACGCCCTATCCGTCGGCAAGCGGGCGCGGGCGGAAACGGCCATCAGCCAGCACGCCGTGTCCGTCAGCTACGTGGCTGTCGAGCTGGCGCGCAAGGTGTTCGGTGACCTGGGGGGCCGGCAGGTGCTCTTGATCGGCGCCGGCGAGACGGCCGAGCTAGCCGCCCGCAGCCTGGCCGAGCAGGGCGGCTGCGACCTGGTTGTCGCCAACCGCACCCTGGAGCGCGGTCGCCAGCTGGCGGCCGCATACGGCGGCCGCTCCGTGCCCCTGGACCAACTGGACCGGGTCTTGCCCGAGTGCGACGTGGTGATCAGCTCGACGGGGGCCGGACGTCCCGTGCTGCGCGCTGAGACCGTGCGGGAAACCATGCGGCGCCGGCGCCAGCGGCCGTTGTTGCTCATCGACATCGCCGTGCCGCGGGATATCGAACCCGAGGCCGGGCGGCTGGACAACGTGTTCCTCTACGACATCGACGACCTGCAGACGGTGGTGGACGCCAACCTCCGCCTGCGCCGCGAGGAGGCCCGCAAGGTCGAAGCCATGATCGACGAACAGGCTCGGGAATTCGAGGGCTGGTTGCACAGCCTGGACGTGGTGCCGCTGATCCGCTCCCTGCGCGAGAAGGCCGAGGCCATGCGGCAACGGGAGGTGGCGCGGGCCTTCCGCAAGCTGCCCCACCTGTCGGAGCGGGATCGCCAGGTCATCGACGGCTTGACGCGGCTGATCGTCAACAAGCTGCTCAACGATCCCATGGTCCGGTTGAAGGAAGCGGTGGCCGGCGGAGAGGGTCCCCTGTACCTGGACGAGGCTTTCAGCCGGCTGTTCGCGCTGGATGACCGGGTGGCTGCCGAAGAGGATGCGGAAGACGAAGATCGCCCAGGCGCCGCCGCCCGGGCGGGCGACGCTCGCCGGGCCCTGGTGGGCTCGGAGCGCGGCCGCGGGGGAGCCGCCGGCGGGTAAGGCCGCCGCGCTGCGGCCCCGGGTCCTGCCGGCCTGAGGGAGGGGCCGGTGCGGTGCGGGAAAGCGCGGGGGCGAGGCCCATGGAGGTTTGGGTCGCCTGGGGTTACGTCCTGACGACATTGGTCTATCTGGCCGGCTGCGGCTTCCACGCCCTCGCCCTGGCCGGGACGGCCGGCGAGCGCCCCGCCCGCTGGCTGGCACGGGCGGGGTGGGCGCTGCACTCCCTGGTCCTGGCGGCGGACCTGGTCCACGGCCGCATGCCCTTCCTCAGCACGACGAGGTCCGTGTTCTTCGTCGCCTGGGCGTGGGTGCTGATCTGCCTCTTCCTGGAGCACCTGCTGGACATGCGCGCGCTGGGTGCCTTCGTGTTGCCGCCGGTCATCCTCCTGCTGGTGCTGGGCGCGGCCCAGGAGGCAGGAGGGGGAGGCGGTGCCGGAGGGTCGCGCCTGCAGGTGGGGGCGGTCGACGCGACCGCCGACCCGTGGATGGCCTTGCACGCCCTGGTCGCGCTCCTGAGCTATGTCGCCTTCGGCCTCGCCTCCGCCCTCGCCCTCATGTACCTGCTGCTGGAGCGGCAGCTGCGGGACAAGGTCTTCACCCACCTCTATCGGCGGCTGCCCGCTCTGGACGTGTTGGACCGGCTCTCGTGCACGCTGATCGGCGGGGGACTGGTGCTCCTCACCCTTGCTCTGCTCAGCGGCACCCTGCCGGCGGGAAGCCTGTGGGGGGATGGCTGGACGAGGGACGGCAAGGTCGTCGGCAGCCTGGTCGTGTGGACTCTGTACGCGCTCCACGTAGCCATGCGGGGCGTGGTGGGGTGGCGGGGCAGGAGGCTGGCCTACCTGTCGCTACTGGGCTTCATCGCGAT
>QGUQ01000219.1 GCA_003242195.1 Bacillota bacterium
TCACCGATCCCTTCGAGACGGGCGTGGCCGTCTGGGCGCCCATCGGGCCCTGGACCCTGCCGTACTGGCAGGAAAAGTATCCTGAGCTGAAGGTGGGCGAGCAGGTGGTCTTCACGCCGCCGCCGGTGCCGGACGGCGCGGCCGCGGGCGAGGCGCCGAAGACCTTCGCCGACGCCAAGGGCGTGGTCATCTACCGCCACGCCTCGGAGGCGGAGCAGCAGGCCGCGTGGGATTTCATCCGCTGGGTGTTGAGCAAGCCGGAGAACGATGCGAAGTGGCTGGAGGTCACCAACCTGCCGCCGGCCCGGGGTGACCTGGCGGAGAACCCGGCCTTCCAGGAGATCCTCGCCAAGACGCCCGGGCTCGAGGACTATGCCCGGGCCGTGCCCACGGCCGTCCCGCCGGTAGCCCACGCCGACTTCGAGGAGATCCATCGCATCATCGGGGAGCAGGCCGTCGCACCGGTGGTGCAGGGGCAGAAGAACCCTGAACAGGCATGGCAGGATCTGAAACGGGCACTGGAGGAGGCGGTCCGGTGAGCCGGTCCGGTGGAGGGGGCCTCAGACGCTATCACGAGGTACGGGGCTGGCTCTTCGTCGCCCCGTACCTCGTCTATGTCTTGGTCTTCTTCCTGTTCCCCATGATCTGGTCGCTGGTCCTGGCGTGGACCGACTGGAACCTGATCAGCCCCGTGAAGGAATGGACGGGAATGGAGAACTTCCTCGAGGCCTTCCGGAGCCCGCGGGTGCGCGCCGCCTTCGTCAACACCTACCGGCTCATGGCGGTGTTCGTCCCGGTGGCGCTGGTCTGGTCCCTGATCCTGGCGCTGCTGCTGGACCGCATCCCGCGCGGCTCAGCCCTCTTCTCCGTGGGCTACTTCTTGCCCTACCTGGCCAGCGGTGTGGCCGTCGCCCTCGTGGTCCGGGGGCTCATCGCCTACAACAGCCCGATCAACACGTTCCTGCGCCAGCGGCTCGGCCTGGACGTAGCCTGGCTGCAACACTCGACGCTGGCTCTGGTGATCATCGCGCTGCTCATCGCCTGGAAGTTCTCGGGATACTTCGGGCTGATCCTGCTGGCCGGACTCCGCGGCATCCCGCGGGAGCTGTACGACGCCGCCGAGCTGGACGGGGCCACGGGGTGGCAGAAACTGCGCTTTATCACCCTTCCCATGCTGTACCCGGCCTTCAGCTCCGTGCTGATCCTGGCCATCGCCCTCACCTTCGGCGTGTTCACCGAACCCTACATCCTGACGAAGGGCGGCCCCGACCTGGCCACCCACACGTGGCACCTGGAGATCTACAACCAGGCCTTCACGAGCTTCCGGGCGGGATACGCCTCTGCCGTGGCCGTGCTATCGGCCCTGGCTACCTTCTCCACCATCGGGGTAGTGCGCTGGATCCTGCAGAAGTGGGGGAACCGTTATGACCCGATCTAGACGGAAGGCGCTCTCCCATTTCCTGCTGTACGCCGCGGCCACGGTGGCTCTGCTGGTGGCCGTGTTCCCGTACGCGTACCTGCTGATACAATCGCTGGCGCCCTGGGATCAGGTGGAACGGCGCTGGATTCCCTCGGACCTCACCTTGCGGTCTTACCTGTGGCTCCTGGAGGGCGGTGAGGCCTCCCTCCCGCGACCGTGGTTGCGGGCCTTCCTCAACAGCGTCATCGTGTCCCTGGCCGACACCGCCACCAGCCTCCTCTGCGGCATGATGGCCGGCTACGCGCTGTCCAGGCTCCGCTTCCGGGGTGCGCGGGCCGTCTACAACTTCCTCCTGTTCCACATGTTCTACCCGGGCATCATGCTGCTGGTGCCCACGTTCCTGATCGTGCGGTCGCTGGGCCTGTACAACACCTACCTGGCGATGATCCTGCCCAAGGCCGTCCACCTGTGGGTCATCTTCATGTACACCAACTTCTTCATGCGCGTGCCCCAGGAGCTGCTGGACGCGGCGCGGGCCGATGGCGCCGGCGAGTGGACGATCCTGTGGCGGATCGCGGCCCCGCTGACCGGCGGGCTGACGACCATCCTCGGCCTGTTCGTGTTCACGGAACGCTGGGCGGAACTCCTGTGGGATCTCCTGGCCGTGCGGGACGAGGGGCTGATGACCTTGAACGTCCTGCTGGCCAGCATGCAGGGACCCTACGGGACCTACCCCGGCCCTCTCTACGCGGCCGCGGCCCTCTTGACTCTGCCCATCGTGCTGGTCTTCCTAATCTTTAGCCGGCGCTTCCTGGTGGGTGTGTCATATATCTTCCGCTGAGGCGCCCGGCGCCCGGTGTTCGCCATCCGGGCAACAGGTCGCGGGAGAGGAGGATCTACTCTGAGGCAGGCGACCGTATCACTGGCCGCCTTGCTGCGCGAACCGGAAACGTACGCGTATACGTACCCGGTGGACGCGCTTGGCCCCGGCTCCTCGCTGGGCAACCCCCTCACCTTCGTCCGGCTGGATGCCCGTAGCGACGTGGCCGGGGTCTGGGGGGTCGAGCACCAGTACTATCTTGGGCTGTGGCGGTGCCGCATGTACGTGGATGGCCGGCCCCTGCAGCCCCGAACCACCCGGTTCGCAGCCGCCTACCAGCTCACCCAGCACGCCACCGACGACGTGACGGTGGACCAGGTGGTCTTCGTGCCCTACGGCACGGAGCCCCTGCGATCGGTGTTTCTCGCGCTGGTCGGGCGCAATCTCGCCGACGAACCGGTCGAGCTCGAAGTCGAATTCGACCTGCGCTTCCCGGCCGTCAGCCACCCGGACTTCATCAAGGAGCCCGATCCCGAGCAACGGGAGAAGCCCCTACAGATCTGGCAGGAAGACCGGATCCTGATCGCCCGGACGCGGCCCGATCCCTTCTTCCGGGCCTCCCGGGCGAACCCCAACGAGGTCCGCATCCTCCAGTCGCCGGTCACCCCGGAGCGCGTGTGGCTGGGCGCGCCGGGACGGGCACGGCTGTGGTTCCGGCTGCCGCTGGCCGGGGCCGAGCGACGCGAATGGGTGTGGCAGCTCAGCTTCTCGCCCTTTGGCGAGGACGACGCCCGGGCGGCGTTGGACGCCGACCCCGTGCGGGTCTTCGCCGAGACCCGTGCCGAACTGAACCGCCGCCTCGCCCGGCTGCGGGCGATCCTTCCCGAGCCGGCGCTGGAACGGGCCGTGTACTGGGCCAAGGTCAACACGCTGCGTGTCCAGCACCAGTATGCGGCGGGCTGGGGGTTCACCAACGACCCTCCCCAGGACATCGTGGTGGTGCGTGACGTGGCCTGGTACAGCATGGGCTCGGACTGGTTCACGCCCGATTTCTCCAGGGCCATGCAGGAGTTGGTCCTGCGGTACGGTACCGAGCCCTCGGGCAAGTTCACGGAGTATCTCCGGGCCTCGCACGTACCGCCGTCGCGGGACGATTACGGGCTCACGCTCAATGACGACACGCCCCTGTTCATCCTGGCCGTGGTCCACCACCTGAAGACCACGGGGGATCGGGGCTACCTGCAGAACGTGTACCCCGTCCTGCGGCGGGCCGCGGAGGCCATCCTGGCCTGCGAGCGGGACGGGCTGATCTACGTGGACGCACCGGGGACCAACGTGTGGGGTATCGCGTCCTGGCGCAACATCATCCAGGGCTACCGCCTGACCGGGGCGGTGACCGAGATCCAGGCCGAGTGCGCGGCCGCCCTGCGGGCCGTGGCCGAAGCCGCCGAGGTCGTGGGCGACCGCGACGGTGCCGAGCGCTTCGCGGCCGCCGCGGAGCGGCTCACCCGTGCCCTGGACGAGCAACTGGCCGACCACGCCCGCGGCCGGTACCTGCTGTACCGGTCGCCCGGTGGGGAGGCGCTGGCCGACGAGACGGCCGACCAGGTCTTCCCGCTGCTGTTCGGCGTGGCCAGCCCGGAGATGGCCGAAAGGGTGGGCAGGCGCCTGCTCTCGCCCACCTACTGGACGCCCCACGGGTGCCGGACGGTGCCCCGGGACGA
>QGUQ01000004.1 GCA_003242195.1 Bacillota bacterium
GGGGGAGGTCCTGGCCCTGATCGGGTCCAAGGAGGGGCTGGCCCACGTGATCTGGGGGTACGTGGACCCGGGTGACGTGGTCCTGGTGCCGGATCCGGGCTATCCCGTGTACAAGGCCCACACCCTCCTGGCGGGCGGGGAACCGTACGCCATGCCGCTACTGCGGGAGCGGGGCTGGCTCCCCGACCTGGCCCGCATCCCCGAAGAGGTGGCCGCCAGGGCGAAGCTCCTGTTCCTCAATTATCCGAACAACCCGACGGGAGCCGTGGCCGACCTCGACTTCTTCCAGGAGGTTGTCGAGTTCGCCCGTGCCCACGGCATCGTGGTCGTGCACGATGCGGCCTACAGCGAGATCAGGGATCCGGGTTGCCGGCCGCCCAGCATCCTGCAGGTCGAGGGGGCGCGGGATGTCGCCCTGGAGTTCCACAGCCTGTCCAAGCCCTACAACATGACGGGCTGGCGCATCGGCTTTGCCGTGGGGCGGGCCGAGCTGCTGGGGCCGCTGGCCACCATCAAGACCAACACCGACTCGGGACCCTTCACCGCCATCCAGGAGGCGGCCGTGGCGGCTCTCCTGGAAGCCCCGGACACCTGGTTGGAGCGGTTGAACGGACTGTACGGCCGACGGCGCCGGCTCGTGCTGGACGCCCTCCGGGCCGTGGGGATCGAAGCGGAGGCGCCGCGGGCCACCTTCTACGTCTGGGCGAGGATTCCGGCCCCGTTTGCCAGTGACGGTGAGTTTGTCGCCTATCTGTTGCGGGAGGCGGGAGTCGTCGTGTCCCCGGGCTCGGCCTACGGCGAGCACGGGTCCGGGTACTTCCGGATCTCCCTCACGATTCCCGACGACCGCTTGGCGGAGGCCATGGACCGCTTGCGCACGTCGTTGGCCTGAAGGCCGCCGCGGTGGCGGGAGGGAGCGGGTCGCCGTGACGGCAGGCACCTCGCCGGTCCGGGTGCGGGCCTACCTCCATGAGGGGAGCCTGAAGGCCGAGTGGGTAGGGCGGTTGGTGCACCACGAGCGCTGCTGGGCCGTCGGTGCCACGTGGACGCGGGGGCGGGTGGACGTCACCGCTTTCCTCTTCGAACCCGGTGACCGCCTGGTGGAGGTCTTCTGGCCCGACCGGTGGTTCAACGTCATCCGCGCGGCGACGCCGGGTGGCGTGTTGAAAGGGTACTACATCAACCTGGCCACCCCGGCACGCCTCTTGGCCCCCCCTCGGGACGAAGCCGGCGGCTGCTGGGCCCTGGAGTACGTGGACCTGGTGCTGGACGCGGTGGTCGACCCCGGCGGCCGCTGGTGGTGGCTGGACCGGGAGGCCTTCCGGGCCTTCCTGGGCCGCCCGCCCGCCGGCGTGGCCCTCGAGGCGGGGGCCGCGCCAGCCCGCGGCATGGCTGCGGGGGAGCCCCTCGGCGACCCCCAGCCCAGGCGCTGCAGGGTGGCGGGGGAGGCGGGCGACGCGAGAACGGGTGCCCGGCTGGCGGCGGGGTCCCTGGCGCGGGCTCTGGTCGGCGGCGCCCTCGCCGTCGTTACGGCCATGGCGCCGTGGGACGAACTGGTGGCCGCCCTCGGATGGCCGGGGTGATGGGCGGGGTGAGGCCGGGCGGCCGGGCACGCGACGCGGGACGGCCGGCGGCTACGGATGCGGCAGCGCCGGAGCCGGGTTCGCCGGGCCGGACGGGGAGGATGGGTGTGGTCCGTAGCATGACGGGCTTCGGGCGCGGCAGCGCCCAGTCGGAGACGCATCGGTTCACGGTCGAGATTCGTTCGTTGAATCATCGCTTTCTCGACATCGCGGTCCGATTGCCGCGAGACTACGCGGCCTTCGAAGACAGAATTCGCCGTGCGGTGGCGCAGGTCATTGAGCGGGGCCGCGTCGACCTCACGGTGCGCGTGGATCGCCTCACATCGGCCATCAAGGCCGTACACGTTGACACACGACTTGCCCACGCTTATCATGAAGCGTTGAAAGAATTGCGGAAAAGCCTGCGCATGCACGACAACATCGACCTCCAACTCCTCATCGGTTTCCCGGACGTGCTCCGCGTCGAGGTGGCGGACGAGGACCTGGAGGCGCTGTGGCCGGTGCTGGAGGGAGCGCTGTCCGGCGCCTTGACGGAGCTGGTGGCCATGCGGGAGGCCGAGGGAGAGATGCTGGCCCGGGACCTGGAGCGCCGGGCCGAGGCTGTCGAGGCGCGGGTGGCCGCCATCGAGGCGCGGGCGCCGGAGGTGGTGCGGGAATACCATCGCCGCCTGACCTCGCGGCTGGAGGAGTGGGGGCTGGGCGGCATCGATCCCGAGAGGGTGGCTGCCGAGGTGGCGCTGATGGCCGAGCGCAGTGACGTGGCGGAGGAATGCGTCCGCCTCCGCAGTCACTGCCGCCAGTTCCGAGAGGCGCTCCGGGCGACGGGAGCGGTGGGGCGGCGGCTGGAATTCCTCGTCCAGGAGATGCACCGCGAGGTCACCACCATCGGGTCCAAGGCCGGCGATCTCACCATCTCGTCGCTCGTCGTCGACATCAAGGCGGAACTGGAGAAGATGCGAGAGCAGGTCCAGAATGTCGAGTGAGCGGCGATGACCGCGGGTAGAAAGGACGGTCATGCCATGGAGATCAAGCTGGTGAACATCGGCTTCGGCAACATCGTCTCCGCCCATCGGATCGTCGCCATCGTCAGCCCCGAATCGGCGCCCATCAAGCGCATGATCAGCGAGGCCCGGGATGACGGCCGTCTGATCGACGCTACCTACGGACGGCGGACGCGGGCGGTGATCATCGCCGACAGCGACCACGTGATCCTTTCGGCCGTCCAGCCCGAGACGGTGGCCCATCGGCTCATGAGCGCCAAGGATTCCGAGTGAGCTTCCCCGTGACTTCGTCCATGGAGGCCGGCGGCGGATGACGAAGGAGCAGAGCGAGCCCCGGTGGCCGGGGCTGATGATCGTCCTCTCGGCACCGTCGGGCGCGGGCAAGGGCGCCATCCGGAGGCGGCTCCAGGAGAGGCTGCCCCACCTGCGCTACGCGGTGTCGGTGACCACCCGTCCCATGCGGCCGGGGGAGATCGACGGGGTCAACTACCACTTCGTGACCCCGGAGGAGTTTCACGCCAGGGTCGAGGCCGGTTATTTCGTCGAATGGGCCAAGGTTTATGGAAATTATTATGGAACGCCCCGGGAGCCCATGGAGACGTGGCTCCGCGAGGGCCATGACGTGATCTGTGAGAAGGACGTGCAGGGCGCGCTGAAATTGATGGACATCTACCCCGAGGCGGTCTACATCTTTACCATGCCGCCGTCCTTGGAGGAACTGCGCCGGCGGATCGAGCGCCGGGGCACCGAGTCGCCGGAGGCGCGGGCGCAGCGGCTGGCCAGCGCGGATTGCGAGATGGCGTGCGTCGACCGCTATGACTACGTGGTCGTCAATGACGACCTAGAGCGGGCCGTGGACGACATCATCGCCATCATCCGCGCGGAGAAGCTGCGCAGCTGCCGCCAGCGTCATCTGGTGGACCAGGTACGGTCCGGCGGCAGGATCGGGTGACGCTCCCGCAGGGGGGAAGAACGGCCATGGATCGCAAGCGCGGCGAGGGGTACCGTGTGACGCTGGACGAGCTGCTGACCAAGGTGGACAGCAAGTACACGCTGGTCGTGCTGGCCGCCCGCCGGGCCCGCCAGCTGGTGGATGGGGCGGAGCCGGTCATCGAGCCCACGGCGTCCAAGCCGGTGACCATCGCCCTGGAGGAGCTGGCGGCCGGTAAGCTCCAGTACGTGCCGGGCAAGGCGGGCATCAAGTGAGATGAAGGCGGGAGGCAGCCCTCTCGCCGGCCGCACGGTGGTACTGGGTGTGGCGGGCGGCATCGCCGCCTACAAGGCGGCGGAGCTGGCCCGCCGGCTGTGGGAGCGTGGTGCCGAGGTCCACACCGTGATGACCGAGGCGGCCACGCGTTTTGTGACCCCGCTGACCTTCGCCAGCCTCACCCACGGGCCGGTGTACACCGACAGCGACCTGTTCCAGCCGCGGCGGGCCATCGAACACGTATCCCTCGCGGACCGGGCCCACCTGGTGATCGTGGCGCCGGCGACGGCCAACGTGCTTGGCAAGATCGCCTGCGGCCTGGCCGACGACTACCTGACCACGGTGATCGCCGCCGTCGCCCTGCGCGTGCCCGTTCTGCTGGCGCCGGCCATGAACGTCCACATGTATCGGAACCCGGCCGTGCAGGCCAACATCGGCCGCCTGCGGGAACTGGGCTACGAGGTGATGGAGCCCGAGGAGGGTCCACTGGCCGAGGGCTACAGCGGTGTCGGCCGCCTGCCCGAGCCTGCGGCCATCGTGGCCGCGGCGGAGCGGCTGCTGACCCGGAAACGGGATCTGGCCGGCCTCCGTTTCCTCGTCACGGCCGGACCCACGCGGGAACCCATCGACCCCGTTCGCTTCATCAGCAACCGTTCGTCCGGCAAGATGGGGTACGCCCTGGCCGAGGCCGCCCGCGACCGGGGCGCCCGGGTGACGCTGGTCAGCGGGCCGGTGGCTTTGCCGGACCCGCCGGGCGTCGAGGTCGTGCGGGTGGAGACGGCCCACGAGATGCTGGAGGCCGTTCTGGCCCGGGCCGAGGAAGCCGATGCCATCATCAAGGCGGCGGCGGTGGCCGACTTCCGGCCCGCACGCCCCGCCGTCCACAAGTTGAAGAAGTCGTCGGTGGCGCCGGTGGTGGAACTGGAGCCCAACACCGACATCCTCCGGGAACTGGGCAGGAGGAAGCGGCCCGGCCAGGTGCTGGTCGGATTCGCCGCCGAGACGCGCGACCTGCTGGACAACGCCCAGCGCAAGATCCGGGACAAGAATCTGGACTTCATCGTTCTCAACGACGTCTCCCAGCCGGGGGCCGGCTTCGAGGTGGACACCAACATCGTCACCCTGGTGTTCCCTGACGGGCGGACAGAGCCCCTGCCCCGGATGAGCAAGCGGGAGGTGGCCGAAGCCATCCTCGACCGCCTGGTCGCCCTGGTGAAGGAGCGATCCTCGTGAGCGGCCCGCTGGCCGAGGTCATCGTCGACATCGCTGCCAGCGACGTCGATCGCGTCTTCCACTACCTCATCCCCGACCACCTGGCCGGCCGCCTTCAAGTCGGCCACCGCGTACTGGTCCCCTTCGGCTACCGGCGGGTCGAAGCGACCCTGGTCGGCTTCGCGGAGCGTACGGATCTCCCGCCCGAGCGTCTGCGGCCCATCCTGGCGCTGCGGGACCCCGTACCGGTGCTGACACCCGCCCTCATCGAGCTGGCCCGCTGGATGGAACGCCGTTACCTGTGCCTGTTCGTTCAAGCGCTGCGTGCCATGCTGCCTCCCGGTGCCCGGGGGGAAGGGGTGCGCCTGGCGCCCCAACGCTGGGTGCGGCTAAGGGCCGATGCCGGCGAGGTCCGGGCCGAACTGGAGAAGCTGCGTGCCCGGGCGCCACGCCAGGCGGCCCTGCTGGACATCCTGCTGCAGGCCGGCGAGCTGCCCCAGTCCCGGCTCCTCCGTCAGGCGGGCGCCAGCCATGGCTCCTTGAAGGCGCTGGTGGAACGGGGATGGGTGGAGATCGACGAGCGAGAGCCGGCACCCGGCCTGGCGGGGCCCCTTCCCCCCCGGGACGTCCCCCCGCCGCTGACGGAGGAACAAGCGGAGGCCTGTCGCCGCCTGGGCGAGAGCCTTCGAGGCCGGGGGCCGCGGGTCATGCTGCTGCACGGCGTGACCGGCAGCGGCAAGACGGAGGTCTACCTGCGGGCCATCGCCGAGGTGCTGGCGGCGGGGCGTGGCACCATCTGCCTGGTGCCCGAGATCGCTCTGACGCCCCAGACGGTGGCCCGCTTCCGGGCCCGCTTCGGCGACCGCGTTGCCGTGCTGCACAGTGCCATGTCGGCCACCGAGCGCCTGGCGGCGTGGCGGCGCATCCGCGCGGGAAGGCACCCCGTGGTGGTGGGCGCCCGCTCGGCCATCTTCGCCCCGCTGCCGGACCTGGGCCTGGTCATCGTGGACGAGGAACACGAGAACAGCTATAAGCAGGAGGAGACGCCGCGCTATCACGCCCGCGAGGTGGCCCTGGCCCGGGCGGGCATCGAGGGGGCCGCGGTGATCCTGGGCAGCGCCACGCCCTCGGTGGAGACCTACTACCGCGCCCGGTCGGGGGAGATCGGGCTCCTGCGCCTGTCCCGGCGGGTGGCCGACAGGCCCCTGCCCGCCGTGGAAGTGGTGGACATGCGCCGGGAGTTCGAGGCGGGGAACCGGTCCATCTTCAGCCGGCGCCTGCACCACCTCATCGAGGAGCGGCTGGCGGCGCGCCAGCAGGTTTTGCTTTTCCTCAACCGCCGCGGCTACCACACGGTGCTGCTGTGCCGCGAGTGCGGGTTCGTCCTGCGCTGTCCCCACTGCGACGTCTCCCTGACCTACCACCAGTTGCCGTCGGGCCGTATGCAGTGCCGTTGCCACTACTGCGATCACCGGCAGGTACCGCCTACCGTCTGCCCGGGCTGCGGCGGGCGCACCATCCGGCCCTTCGGCCTGGGCACCCAGCGGGTGGAGGAACACGCCCGCCGGCTGTTCCCCGGCGCCCGCATCCAGCGGATGGATGCCGACGTGACGGCACGGCGGGGGACCCACGAGGCCATTTACCGGCGCTTCGCCGCGGGCCAGATCGACATCCTCATCGGCACCCAGATGATCGCCAAGGGCTGGGATGTGCCCGGCGTCACCCTGGTGGGGGTCGTCTCCGCGGACACGGCCCTGCACATGCCGGATTTCCGCCGGCACGAGCGGACCTTCGCCCTCCTGGAGCAGGTGGCCGGCCGGGCGGGCCGCGGTTCCGAACCGGGTGTCGTGGTCATCCAAACCTATACCCCCGAGCACTACTGCCTCGAGGCGGTCCGTAACCATGACTATGAAGCCTTCTTCGCCCGCGAGATCGAGGAACGGCGTGAGCTGTCGTTCCCGCCCTTCACCCACCTGGTGCGGGCGGTCGTGGCGGGGACGGACCGCAAGGCCGTGGAGCGGGCTGCGACGGGGCTGGCCGCCGTGTGGCGGGAGGAGCTGGCGGGCCGCGCCGTGCCCGGGGGCGAGGTGACGCCGGCGGCGCCGGCCCCCATCGAGCGGCTGCGCGGCCGCTGGCGGTGGCACGTGCTGGCGCGGGCCAGGGAGCGGGAGGGGCTCCTGGAGGCGACGCGGGCCGCGGCGGCCAGGGTGCGGCCGTCCTGGCCGGAGGGCCTCTTGCTGCAGCTGGACGCGGACCCCGTGAGCATGCTCTGAAGGGCCGGCGCGAGGGGCGGCGCCGGTACCATGTTGTGGGCCGCTGTACAATGTAATCGAGGAGATCGAGGAGGGACGCCCGATGGCCGATCGCCCGCGGCGGGAAACCGGCCGGCGCGGCCGGCCGGCGGCCGAGCCGATGCCGATCGTCAAGGGAGAGGACCAGCCGGTCCTGCGCACGCCGGCCCAGCCCGTGGCGCGGGTCACGCGGGAGATCCGCCGCTTATTGGAACGCATGGCGGCCACCATGTACCAGGCCGACGGCATCGGCCTGGCGGCGCCCCAGGTGGGCGTGCCGAAGCGGATCATCGTCTGCGATGTGGGCGACGGGCTGATCGAGCTGATCAACCCGGAGATCGTGCGGCGCGCCGATGAGACCGAGGCCGCCTACGAGGGCTGCCTTTCCCTGCCGAGGGTCCTGGCCGAGGTGGAACGTCCGGTCAGCGTGCAGGTGACGGGGCTCGACCGGCACGGTCGCCGCATCTGGATCGAGGGCGACGGGCTGCTGGCCCGGTGCCTGCAGCATGAGATCGACCACCTGGACGGCATCCTGATCACCGACCGGGCGCGCCGCGTCGTCCACCTGCCGCCCGAGAGCGAGCTGCGGGTGGTCTTCATGGGCACGCCGGAGTTCGCCGTGCCCAGCCTGGAGGCCCTGTTGCGGCGCCACGTGCGCGTGGTCGGGGTGGTCACCCAGCCCGACCGGCCGCGGGGCCGGGGCCTGGAGCCCGCGCCACCGCCGGTCAAGCGCGTGGCGGAGGAGCACGGGCTGCCCGTGCTCCAGCCCCAGCGGCTGGACGACGAGGTCGTGGAACAGCTCCGGGAATGGCGGCCGGACTTGCTGGTGGTCGTCGCTTACGGCAAGATCCTGCCGCCCCAGGTGTTGGCGGTTCCCCGGCTGGGCGCCATCAACGTCCACGCCTCGCTGCTGCCCCGGCACCGGGGCGCGGCGCCGATCCAGCACGCCATCCTGGCGGGGGATCGGGTCACCGGCGTGACCACCATGTGGATGGACGAGGGGCTGGACACCGGCGACATCATCCTCCAGCGGGAGGTGCCGATGGAGGATTCCGTCACGGCCGGGGAGCTACACGACCGGCTGGCGCGGGTAGGCGCGGAGCTTCTGGTGGAGACCCTGGGCCTCGTGGCCGAGAACAAGGCGCCGCGCCGCCCGCAGGACCACGCCGCCGCCACCCTGGCTCCGAAGCTGGCACCGGAGGACGAGTGGATCGACTGGTCGCGCCCGGCGGAAGAAGTGGCCCGCCGCATCCGGGCCCTGGATCCGCGACCGGGGGCCCGGTCCGTCTGGCAAGGCCGGGAGATCAAACTCTACGGCGCCAGCACCACGCCGCCGGAAGGCGCCGAACCGGTGGGGCCGGCCGGCCTTGGCGGGGCGTCCCCGGGGGAAGTGGTGGCGGTGACGCCGGCTGCCGTGGCGGTGCAGTGCGGAGACGGTCCCGTGTGGGTCCGCTTCCTGCAGCCCGCTGGCCGCAAGAAGATGAGCGTGAAGGAGTTCCTCAACGGGTATCGCCTGGAACCCGGCGCGAGGCTGGAACGGCCCGCCGTCCCAGCGGCTGGGGGATCGGAGCACGGCGACGAGGAGGGGAACTGATCGGTGTTCTTCGGTATCGACCCACTGTACTGGCTCATGATCGGGCCTGCCTTGCTGCTGGCCCTCTGGGCCCAGGGCAAGGTATCTTCCGCCTACGAGCGGTACTCGCGGGTCCGGGCGGCCAACGGCCTGACCGGCGCCCAGGTGGCAGAGAGCCTTCTGCGGAGCGCCGGTATCCACGACGTGCGGATTGAACCCATCCGCGGGCATCTTACGGACCACTACGACCCGCGCAGGAAGGTGGTTCGGCTGTCCGAAGGGGTCTACTACGGGTCGTCCGTCGCGGCCCAGGGGATCGCCGCCCACGAGGTGGGCCATGTCCTCCAGCACGCGACGGGCTACGTGTGGCTCGGCCTCCGCAACGCCATCATCCCGGCCACCCAGTTCGGCTCCCAACTGGCGTTTCCGCTTTTCTTCCTGGGACTGATCCTGAGCCTTCGTCCGCTGATCGACCTCGGCATCCTGCTCTTCAGCCTGGCCGTGATCTTCCAGGTCGTCACGCTGCCCGTGGAGTTCAACGCCTCGGCGCGGGCGCTGGCGAGCCTGGCCGGCGGTGGTTACCTGCAGCCCGCGGAGGTGCGCGGCGCGCGGTCGGTGCTGCAGGCGGCCGCTCTGACGTACGTGGCCGCCATGGTGATGGCGGTGATGCAGCTCCTCTACCTCCTGTCGCTGCGCGACCGGCGCGAATGAGCCGCGGCCAGGGGCAGGGACGATGGCGGCGGGGACGGGGCGGCCCGGTGCGGGGGGCGCCCCCCCGGGGCACGATGCGGGCTTCCAGCGGCCGGGAGGCCGCCTTTCTGGCGCTGTTGGCCGCGGAAGAGGGCGGTGCCTACGTGGACCAGGCCCTGGACCGCATCCTGGCCCGCAGCCCGCTGCCCGAGCGGGAGCGCAGCCTGGCTACCGAGCTAGCCTACGGCGTCGCCCGGCGACTGGGCAGCCTGGACTGGGCCCTCGCCCGCTTCTCGCGGCGGCCGCCGGAACGGCTGGACTCCCCCGTACGGGTGGCTGTCCGGCTTGGCGCGTACCAGCTCTGGCACCTGGACCGCATCCCCGCCCACGCGGCGGTGGACGAGTCCGTGGAGCTGGTCCGGCGGCATGGGCCCGGATATACCGCCGGCTTCGTCAACGCGGTGCTGCGGGCGGCGGCGCGGGTGCGATGGGAGGAACTGCCCATCCCGCCGGCGGCCGAGGACCTGGCCGGCCACCTGGCGATCGCCCAGGCCCACCCGCGCTGGCTGGTGGAACGATGGCTGGCACGCCTGGGCGCGGAGGAGACGGCGGCGCTGCTGGCGGCTAACAACCGGGTGCCGGTGCTGAGCGCCCGGGTGAACCGGCTGCGAGCCGATCCCGTATCCTTGCGTCTCGAGCTGGAGAGGGCGGGGGCGGTGGTGGAACCGGGCCGGTACCTGCCGGAGGCCTTGCGCCTGGGGCATGGCGTACACCCGGCGGAACTGGCGGCCTTTCGCGAGGGCCGGTTGACGTGGCAGGACGAAAGCTCCATGCTGGCGGTGCACGTCCTCGATCCGCAGCCGGGGGAGACGGTGATCGATGTGGCTGCGGCGCCCGGCGGCAAGTCGACCCACATCGCCGAGCGCATGGGTGATCGCGGGCGGGTGATCGCCTGCGACGTCGACGCCGGCCGCCTGCAGAAGCTGGAGGCCAACGCGCGGCGCCTGGGCCTCCGCAGCATCGAGCCCCTCGTCCTGGACGGGCGCCGGCTGGCAGACCGGTTCGCTGGCACGGCGGACCGGGTGCTGGCGGACGTGCCGTGCACCGGGTTGGGGGTGATCGCCCGCCGCCCGGACCTGCGCTGGCGCAAGGCACCGGAGGACATCACGGCCCTGGCCGCCCTCCAGCGGGAACTGCTGGCCTCGGCGGCTGGCTGCCTCAAGCCCGGCGGCGTGCTGGTCTACAGCACCTGCACGACGGAGCCGGAGGAGAACCAGGACGTGGTGGGCGCCTTCCTCCGGGAGGCGGACGGCGAGTTCGCCGCCGAGGACCTGAGGCCGTGGCTTCCCCCGGCCCTGCGGGACGAACCCGGGGCGGCGGAAGGCTGGATCCAGCTCTGGCCCCACCGCCACGGCGTGGACGGGTTCTTCATCGCGAGGATTCGCCGCCGGCCTGCGGACCGGGGCCAAGTGTGACCGGGCTGCCGGGTGGGGGAGAGGATCGTGAACCGGATGAAGGCAGGGGAGGAACGGGCGATGGCGGCGCCGGCCGGACCGGCGGGGACCGCCGGGGAAGGACGGGATGCCGCCCCGGAAAGCCCGGCGGCTACCGGCGGGGTGGACTGGCTGGGCCTGTTGCCCGCCGAGCTGGAAGGGCTGCTGGCGGGCATGGGAGAACCCGCCTATCGCGGCCGGCAGATCTTTGCCTGGTTCCACGGCCGCCAGGTGACGGATTTTGTCCAGATGACCGACCTGCCGAGGGGGCTGCGCCAGCGCCTGGCGGCAACGGGCAGCCCGGCCGTGCCCGAGTTGCGGCGCCTGCAGGTGGACCCGGTGGACGGCACCCGCAAATACCTGCTGGAGCTGGCCGATGGCCAGCTGATCGAGACGGTCCTCATGCGCCACCGGTACGGGTTGAGCCTGTGCGTCTCCACCCAAGTGGGGTGCCGAATGGGCTGCCGCTTCTGCGCTTCCACCATCGGCGGCCTGGTCAGGAACCTGACGGCGGGCGAGATGGCCGGCCAGCTACTGGTGGTGAACCGGGACCTGGCTCCGCGGGGCGAACGTGTGAGCCATGTGGTACTCATGGGCATCGGCGAACCCCTGGAGAACTTCGAGGCGGCCGTGCGTTTCATCCGCCTGGCCCACGAGCCCCGCGGGGCCGGCATCGGCTATCGGCACATCACCGTGTCCACGTCCGGGCTGGTGCCCGGCATCCGCCGTTTGGCGCGGGAGGGGCTGCCGGTGACCCTGGCGGTGTCCCTCCACGCGCCCAACGATGAGATCCGCAGCTACCTCATGCCGGTCAACCGCCGGTGGCCCATCGCCGAGGTCCTGGACGCCTGCCGGGAGTACGTCCAGCTGACGGGGCGGCGGGTCACCTTCGAGTACGTGCTGCTGGAAGATGTCAACGACCGGCCCGAGCACGCCCGGGAGCTGGCGGAGCGGATCGGCGGCCTGCTCTGCCACGTCAACCTCATTCCCTGGAATCCGGTCAGCGAACGGCCCTTCCGGGCGCCGAGTCCGGAGCGTGTGCGGGCCTTCTATGAGGAACTGGCCTCCCGCGGCGTGCCCGTGACGGTCCGCCGCCAGTTGGGCCAGCGCATCGACGCGGCCTGCGGCCAGCTGCGGCGCCGCGAGGCGGCGCGCCGGGCTCGGGCGGCCGGTTCCGGGGTGGGCACGTAGCGCCGGCCCCGCCACGGCACGGCGCGGGGCCGGGCGGTGGCGGCGGACGGAAGGGACCGGTAGAGAGGGGAGCAACCTTGTTGCGCCTTGCGGCGGGGAGTCACCCCGGTTGGGTACGGGAGAACAACGAGGACGCCTACCTGGCCGAGCGCCTGCCGGGCGACGACCGCTGGCTGATTGCGGTGGCCGACGGCATGGGCGGCCACCGGGCCGGCGAGGTCGCCAGCTGGCTGGCGCTGGCCACGCTGCGGGAACGGCTGCTGGAAGGGGCCGGGCTGGCCGACGCGGTGTGCGCCGCCAACGAGGCCGTCTTCCGCCGCCAGGCCGACGATCCGCGGCTCAGCGGGATGGGCACGACCCTGACCGCGGCCGTGGTGGGTCCCGGCGGCGCCGTCCAGCTTTGCCACGTGGGCGACTCGCGGGCCTATCTGCTGCGGCAGGGGGAACTGGCCCGGCTGACCCGGGACCACTCCCTGGTGGAGGAGTTCGTCCGCAGCGGCGCCCTGACCGAGCAGGAGGCACGGCGGCATCCCCAGCGGAACCTGCTGACCCGGGCCATCGGGACCGAGGCCACGGTGCCGGTGGACGAGGCGACGGTGCAGCTCAAGCCGGCGGACGTCCTCCTCCTGTGCAGCGACGGCCTCAGCGAGGCGCTGCCCGACGCCCGACTGGCGGCGCTGCTGGTGCAACAGGTCACCGGCGAGGACCTGGGCGCGGGCGTGGAGATCCTGATCCAGGCGGCCCTGGACGCGGGCGGAGCCGACAACATCACCGCTGTCCTGGCGCGCTGGGACGGTGAGGATTCTTGATCGGAACCGTGCTGGCCGGCCGCTACCGGGTGATCGGGCTCCTGGGCGGCGGCGGCATGTCCGTGGTCTACAAGGCGACGGACCAGGTCACCGGCGACACGGTGGCCGTCAAGGCCCTGCGCGCCGAGTACGCTTCCGATGCCGCCTTCCTGCGCCGCCTGCGCCGGGAGGCAGAGGCCGTCCGGCGCCTCTCCCACCCGGGCGTGGTGGCCGTCCGGGACGTGGCGGAGAGCGACGGCCATCCCTTCCTGGTCCTGGAGTACGTCGAAGGCATCACCCTGAAGCAGTACATCCGCGAGCACGCCCCGCTGCCCGTAGAAGAGGCCGTATCCATCGCCTGCAGGGTGCTGGCGGTCCTGGAGCACGCCCACGCCCACGGCGTGATCCACCGCGACGTCAAGCCCCAAAACATCCTGATCACGTCGGACGATCAGGTGATGGTCACGGACTTCGGCATCGCCAGGGCCAGCTGGGCGACGACTACCGTGGTGGAAAACGGCGCCATGGTGGGGACGGCCCACTACTTCGCGCCGGAGCAGGCCCGGGGGCTACCGGCCAGCGAGCGCTCGGACCTCTACGCGGTGGGCGTCATCCTCTTCGAGATGCTGACGGGCCGCCTCCCCTTCGAGGGGGACTCGCCGGTGGCGGTGGCCATGCAACACCTGGAACAGGAGCCGCCCCGCCCCTCGGCCCTCAACCCGGCGGTGCCCGCCGCCCTGGAGGCCATCGTCCTCAAGGCCCTGGCCAAGGACCCCGCGCGGCGCTACCCCTCGGCGGCGGCCATGCGGGAGGACCTGGAACGCTTCCTGGCGGGCGAACCGGTGGTGGCCCTGGCGGAGGAAGAGGAGGAGGCCCAGCGCACCCTGGTAGTGCCACCCGGCGGCGATGCGCCGATCCTGCCGGCGGCTGGCACGCCCGGGTCCGTGGCCCTGCCCGTCCCTGCCGGTGACCGGGTCCCGGCCCGACCCGCCGCAGAGGGGGACGAGAAGCGGCAGGCTCAAGCGGGACGGGATGCCCGGGCCGCCCGCCGGCGACGGGCCTGGTGGCTGGCGGTGGGGGTCCTGGCGATCCTCGTCCTGGCCTTCGGGGCCGGAGTGGCCCGGCGCTGGCTGACGCCGCCGCTGGTGCAGGTACCGGTGGTGGAGGGCCTGCCTCTGATCGAGGCCCAGGCGCGCCTGGAGCGGGCAGGCCTCCAGTGGCAGATCCGCGAGGAGCGGCACGACAACAGCGAGGTCAACACCGTCATCGACCAGGACCCGCCCGGGGGCGAGCAGGTCCGGCCGGGATCCACGGTCTCGCTGGTGGTCTCTAAGGGGCCGGAATGGCTGGCCGCGCCCGACGTCCGCGGTCTCAGCGAGCGGGACGCTCGCATCCGGCTGGAGAACGCCGGCCTGGCCGCCAGCGTTCGCTACCGGCACGACCAGGCGGCGCCGGGCACGGTGATCGAACAGGATCCGGGACCGGGCAGCCCCATCCAGGCGGGCATGACGGTGTACCTCACCGTGTCGGAAGGACCGGAGGAACGCTCGGTGCAGGTGCCGTCCCTGTTCGGTCTGGTGCTGGACGACGCCCGGGCGGAGCTGCAGCGGGTGGGCCTACGGGCCGGCGAGGTTCGGGAGGTTTTCAGCGACTACCCGGCCGGTACGGTGATCGGGCAGAACCCTCCGGCCGCCACGGCGGTCCGGCCGGGAACCGCGGTGGCGCTGGTGGTCAGCAAGGGTGACGAGCCCCCGCCCCAGCCGGCGACGCGGGAGGCCCGCCTGTCCGTGGACATCCGCGGTGAGGGGCGCCATGTGCTGCGAGTGGAGGTGCAGGACGCGGCCGGCCGGCGGGTCGTCTACGAAAAGGAGCACCGGGGCGGCGACAAGGTCGATGTGCCCGTGACCTGGCAAGGTGAGGAGGCACGGGTCCTGGTCTTCCTGGATGGGGAACTGGTGGAGGAGCGGACCCTGACGGCGGAACCAGGCGGGCGGAAGCCCGGTAAGGAGACGGATCGGTAGGACCGGCAGGCGCGGCAGGGTCAGGAAGCGGGGTGAGACGCGGGTGACCACCATGCGCGGCACGGTGGTCAAGGCCCAGACCAACCTTTACGAGGTGCGGGTGGGTGACGAGGTCCTGTTGTGCGCGTTGCGGGGCCGCTTGCGGCGCGAGGCGGGCACCGTCCTCACCGGCGACGAAGTCGAGGTCACGCGGACCCAGGGCGGTGCGGTCATCGAGCGGGTCCTGCCTCGTCGCAACCAGTTGGTGCGCCCGCCCATCGCCAACGTCGACCGCGTTCTCGTCGTCCAGTCCCTGGCGGCTCCCGACCCCGTTCCCATCCTGCTGGACCGCCTGTTGCTCCAGGCGGAGGCCCACGGCCTGCCCGTGGTGCTGTGCTTCAACAAGGTAGACCTGGTAGCCGGTCGGGGACGGGACGGAGCCGCCGGCGCGGTCGGGGAAGCGGTCGAAGAAGGGATTCCCGGCGTGGAAGCCCTGCCGGCGGAAACGCGCCGGCTGGTAGAGGGTTACCGGCTGGCCGGGTATCCGATCTACCTGGTCTCGGCCCGGACGGGCCAGGGCCTTGAGGCCCTCCGCCAGGAGTTGCGCGCCGGCGTCACCGTGCTGGCCGGGCCCAGCGGGGCCGGCAAGTCCACGCTGCTCAACGCCATCCAGCCGGGCCTGCGCTTGCAGACCGGCGAGATTAGCCGCAAGCTGGGACGGGGGCGGCACACGACGCGGCACGTGCAGCTGCTGGCCCTGGAGGGCGGCGGCTGGGTCGCCGACACCCCCGGTTTCAGCCGGCTGGACCTGCCCGACGTGGAGCCGGAGGAACTGGGGGACCTGTGGCCGGAGGTGCGCCAGCACGCCCCCGGCTGCCGCTTCCGGGGCTGCCTGCACCGGAGCGAGCCCGGCTGCGCCGTGCGGGCGGCGGTGGACGAGGGCCTGATCGCCGATTGGCGCTATCAGAACTACCTGGTGCTCCTCGGCGAGGTGGAACGGCGCCTGGAGGAGCGGTACCGCTGAGAGGCGGCGCGGCTGGGGCGCCGGCGGGATCGTGGCGGGTGGGGGGAGGCAGGGAGTTGACGGGATCGCATGCAGCGGAGGGGACGGGGGCGGACGGCCGGCGCTCCGGGATGGCGGGGCCGCGCCCCGGTACCGGCCCGGTGTTGGCACCGTCCCTGCTGTCGGCCGACTTCGCGCGCCTTGCCGAGCAGGTGCGCGAGGCGGAAGCCGCGGGGGCGGACTGGCTGCACCTGGACGTCATGGACGGGCACTTCGTTCCCAACCTGACCTTTGGCCCGTTGATCGTGGCGGCGGTGCGGCGCCTGACCCGCCTGCCGCTGGACGTCCATCTCATGGTGGAGCGGCCAGAGCCGCTGCTGGAGGCCTTCGTCGCGGCCGGGGCCGACCTGATCACGGTCCATGTGGAGGCGACACCCCACGTCCACCGGGCGATCCAGGCCATTCGACGGCGAGGCGTCCGGGCCGGCGTCGCCATCAACCCCGGCACGCCGGTCGTGGCGGTGGAGCCGCTGTTGAGCGAGGTCGACCTGGTGCTGGTGATGAGCGTCAACCCGGGCTTCGGCGGACAGGCCTTCCTGCCGCTGGCACTGGAGAAGCTCCGCCGGTTGCGGGAGATGTTCCGCACTGCCGGATACACGCCCTGGCTGGAAGTGGACGGCGGCATCGATGCCGCCACCGCTCCCCTGGCCGTGGCGGCGGGCGCCGACGTCCTGGTGGCCGGCTCGGCCGTCTTCAACGCCAGCGGCAGCGTGACGGAGAACCTGGAGCGCCTGCGCGCTGCCGTTCGAGACGGGGCACAGGCGGGCACCCGGCCGCCCTCCTGAATACCCTGTGACGGGCGCGACGCGCCGGCGGCCGATGGGCGCCGCGCCGGAGGGGAGGGGTGGGGATGGCCGTTCGGATCCTGGTGATCCGCCTGCCGGGCATGGTCGGCCGGGTACTGCGGGCGCTGTCTCGTCCCCGCGGCGGCACGGGGCAGCCCGCCTGAGGGTGGCCCACGGCGGCCGTGGCAACTGTGAAAGGCCGGGGTTGCCCCGGCTTTTCCGTTGCGGCTTCCGGTGGGACCCTAGGGCCCGGAGAGCGAGGAGGCAGCAGTTCGTGGAGAGGCAGCCAACAAGGGACGACGAGCGCAAGCCGCGGGAGGTTGTCACTGGCGACGGCCGCGGGGCCGGCATCGCGGACGGTGGCGACTACCTGGTTCGGGCCATCGCGGGCGACGGTCTCATCCGGGCCCTGGCCTGCCGGACCACGGGGGTGGTGGAGGAAGCCCGCCGCCGGCATGATACGTGGCCCACCGCCACCGCGGCCCTGGGCCGCGTGCTGACGGCGACGGCCCTGCTCGCCGCGCAGTTGAAGGACGGCGCCAGCGTCACCGTGCGGGTCACCGGCAGCGGCCCGCTGGGGGCCATCGTGGCGACGGGGGAGC
>QGUQ01000220.1 GCA_003242195.1 Bacillota bacterium
CGACAGGCCGCCCCCGCTCCCACCCCAGGGGGTGACCTAGATCCCGCTGGCGAGGGTGACCCAGCCCGGGTGGCCCAGCGCATTCACGAGCTGATCTGGCGACTGCCCCGCTACACGGAGCTCCCCCCGCGTTCCGCTCTACCGCCCGACGGCATCTACTTCTGGTTCGAACGTGGCGAGGGTTCGGCAACCCACCCCCGGATCGTGCGGGTGGGGATCAACCGCTCACCGGGGCAATTCCGAGAGCGGATCAGACAGCATTACCGGGGAAACCGGCGCGGATCCGCCTTCCGCCTGCTGCTAGGCGACGCGCTGCTGCGCCGCCGGGGACACCACGATCTCTGGCAGGAGTGGCGTAATCGGAATGGGCCGCGGATGCCAGAGGTCGAGAGCGAGGTGTCCGCGCTCCTGGCCGAGCGATTCTCCTTTACATATGTGGCAGTCGCCGACGACGAGGAGCGCCGCCGGCTCGAGAGCTGGCTCATCGCCTGCCTGGCCAGGGGGCGGTGGCCGGAACCGTCGTCAGAGTGGTTGGGTAACCATTGCTCGCGGGCCGAAGTGCGACGAAGCGGGCTCTGGAACATCGCCGAGGTCGACGCCGATCCCGGTGGGGACGTCAACCGGTGGTTGGCCCGGCTGCAGGAACTCGTTGCGGAGACTCCGCATGTACCAACGGGCGGCGTACGTGGTAGTAAGGGTAAGGCGGAAGTCCTCCTGATTATCCCCTGTTCGGCCCGCAAAGAGCCCGCGGCCCGGCGCCTATTCGCCCGGGGTGAGTATCGCCGTGTCCTGGACGATCTCCCCGAAACGGGGCGCTTCCTGGCCGAAGGCCGTGCAGGCAACGACTGTTCGGTACGGAAGAACACGCCGCCCCTGGCCGCTCTCGATTACTACAGCGGATCTCTCTATCAGGTTCCCGGACTGAAGCAGAAGCTGGCCAAGGCAATGCGAGAGAACCGGGCCGAGGTCCTGATCCTGTCCGGCGGCTACGGCATGGTGCTCGCTGATGAGTGCATTCGTGATTACGAAGCCAGGATGAACGCCGCTTACTGGACCCGTTACCGGCTGCCCGAAGTGCTTCGAGAATTCATCGCGCGGCGGGGCTTCCGCCGGGTGTATGCCGCCGCCGCCCGCACAACAGATTACGCCACGATCCTCCGACGGGTCCCATGGCAAGAGCTCTCAGGCCAACTGGAGCAGGCCATCTTGTGCACGATTGCCGATGTCCCCGGGGGAGGCGCCCAGCAATTGGTGCCGAGGGCCCTCGGGGAGGTCGTACGCACGTTGATCGATTCGAATTTCGATACCTCTCGTTTGGCAGGGAGGACCCTCGAGCGCCTGGTCGTCGTGTGCCACGATATGCTGCGGCCTCCCCGACCCAAACGTCTTGGTGATGGAATGCTTGATATCGGACAGTCAAAGATGATGGTCGGTAGTTGGGAGGAGGGTAACCAATGGTTGTGGTTCATCAACCCCGCGGAATCGACGCCAAGACACGAACCGTACGCGAGTTGCTTGCCGGGCGAAAGTACACCATAGACTACTACCAGCGGGAATATAAGTGGCAAACCCAACACGTAGTGGAACTCCTCCAAGATCTCGCGGCCCGCTTCCTGGAATATTACGACGAGAGCCACGAACGTAGCGCCGTCGCCGGCTATGGTGCCTATTTCCTGGGATCAATTATCGTCAGCGATAGGGATGGGCAGAAGTTCATCGTGGACGGCCAACAGCGGCTGACAACCCTCACCCTATTGCTCATTTACCTGCGGCATCAACTCCCGGACGAAGATCAGAAGACCTTGATCGCCGACCTGATCTTCTCACAGAAGTATGGCAAGAAGTCGTTCAACCTCGATATTCCCGAGCGAACCGCCTGTATGGAGGCATTGTATGACGGGCGCGATTTCGCTACAGATAACGCCCCTGAATCTATTGCCAACCTGGCGGACCGGTATGCGGACATCGCTGAACACTTCCCCGAACAACTGAGGGGGAAAGCGCTGCCCTACTTTGCGGATTGGCTGATGGAAAACGTCTACCTCGTTGAGATCACGGCATATTCCGACGAGGATGCCTACACCATCTTTGAAACCATGAACGACCGCGGTCTCTCCCTTTCCCCCACCGAGATGCTCAAGGGCTACCTCCTGTCGAACATCAGCGATTCCGACCAGCGAAACCGGGCCGAACGGATATGGAAGGAACGCATTCAGGCCTTACGGGACATTGGTAAGGACGAAGATGCCGACGCTATCAAGGCATGGCTTCGTGGCCAGTACGCGGAATCTATCCGGGTACGCAGGCGGGACGCCAAACCTCAGGACTTCGAGCGCATAGGTACGGAGTTCCATCGTTGGGTGCGCGAACACGAGGGACGGCTTGGGTTGACAAGTAGTTGGGAGTTCACCCGCTTCATCGAGCGTGACTTCTCCTACTATAGTCGTTGGTATGAGAGGCTGCGGCACTCAGCCCAGACTCGTACGGAGGAACTAGAGTGCGTGTACTACAACGCTGAGCATAATTTTACGCTGCAGTACCCTGTGTTATTGGCTGCGCTTGACGTTCGCGACAACGAAGAGACCGCGCTACGAAAGCTCCGGGTAGTCGCGGCCTACCTCGACATCTTGATCCATAGGCGCATTTGGAACTTCCGGGCAATCGACTACTCCACTATGCAATACCAAATGTTCTTGGTAATGCGCGAAATCCGGGGTAAAGCATTGGGCGAGATCGTCGCCGTCCTCAGGAAGCGTCTTGAAATGGAACAGCGCTTCGCTGACAATCCCCACTTCCGCTTGCACGGGACGAACCGCCCGCAGGTACACCGCATCCTCGCACGACTCACGGACTACGTGGAAACCCAATCGGGCCACCCATCCCGTTACGAAGAGTACGCCCGTCGCGGCCCCAAGGGCTACGAGATCGAGCACATCTGGGCAGACCACCCTCATCGCCACCTGGATGAATTCTCTCACGAAAGCGATTTTCGGGAGTATCGGAACCGGATTGGGGGCCTCTTGCTGCTCCCCAAAAGCTTCAACGCGAGTTACGGCGATCTGCCCTATCAGGAGAAGCGCCGGCACTACCTCACCCAGAACCTGCTGGCACGCAGCCTTCACGAACAGGCCTATGAACACCACCCGGGCTTCCTCCGATTCATCAGAGACAGCGGGCTACCGTTTCGGCCCCACGCAGAGTTCAAGAAGGCAGACCTGGACGCGCGGCAGGAACTCTACATCAGCCTGGCCGAACGCGTCTGGAGTGTCGACCGGCTGGAACGGGAGGCAGCTTCGTGACGGGGCTGGGAGGGGCGGGCCATGGGCCCGCCCCTCCCCAGGTCATTGACGCATCGGTCCAGACCACGCCGGCAGCCGCCGGCAGGGAAGCCCGAGGCGAAATCCAGCCGCCCCTGCCCACTCCCTCGGCCCAGAGCGACGTGCCGGCGGTAGCGGACCGAAAGCTTCCGCAGCAGCTGGCAACCCCGCCGGGGCCGCCATCACGTCCGGAGGGAGGCGTTCACTCGCCGGGGTCGGCCACGCGAGCCGGGCCGGTCCGGGCCATCAAGGAGTGTTCGGCACTCGCGGCAGGTCTTTCAACGCCTCTTCGACGTATTTGCGCGCATAGGTGTAATCCTGGAGCTTGCCCGCCAGATACTGCTCGTACGCCCCCAGGTCGAAGTGGCCGTGACCGCTCAAGTTGAACAGGATGACCTGCGACCGGCCCGCCTCCCGGGCCTCGACCGCCAGGTCCATGGCCACCTTGATGGTATGGGCCGACTCCGGCGCCGGGACGATGCCCTCGCAGCGGGCGAATTCGACGGCCGCTTTGACTCGACTTTGACACCGTGATCCTTGAGAACCCTTGAAACACAAGGCTTTCTTGGGCACACGGGGACTGCGTACCACTACACTAACCGGCGGGGGTCGTCTCGGGACGTGGCATCGGCTGCA
>QGUQ01000221.1 GCA_003242195.1 Bacillota bacterium
ACCACCTTGCGGATCGGGGGACCGGCCGACGTGTTCGTGGAACCGGCGGACGAAGGGGACCTGGCCGCCATCCTGCGGTGGGTCCACGGGCGGGGCATCCCCGTGACGCTGCTCGGGGGCGGCAGCAACGTGCTGGCGCCGGACGAGGGACTGAGGGGTGTCGTCATCCGCGTGCGCTTCGATTACATCGAGTGGGAGGAACCGGACGCCGCCGGACGGCGCGCGGTGCGGGTGGGGGCGGGCACCGTGCTGGCGCGGCTCATCCACGAGGCAGCCCGCCGCGGGTGCCGCGGCCTGGAACCCTGCGCGGGCATCCCCGGTACCGTGGGCGGTGCGCTGGTGATGAACGCCGGCACGCGCCACGGCTACATCGGCCAGGTGGTAGACTGGGTGCGGGTGGCCGCCCCACAAGGCGAGCTCCAGACCTGGAACAGGGAGGAGTGCGGGTTCGGGTACCGTACGAGCCGCATGCAGCGGGAGGGGGCCGTCGTGGTGGCGGCACGGCTGGTGCTGGAACCGGGTAGGCCAGAGGAGATCCTGGCTGCCATCCGCCAGCACACGGCCTACCGCCAGCGCACCCAGCCCCTCCGCTACCCCAACTGCGGCAGCGTGTTCAAGAACCCGCCCGGCGACGCCTCGGGTCGACTCATCGAGGCATGCGGGCTCAAGGGACTGCGCCGGGGCGGTGCCCAGATCTCCGAGCAGCACGCCAACTTCATCATCAACCTTGGCGGCGCGACGGCGGAGGACGTCCTGGCCCTGATGACCGAGGCCTGGCGCTGCGTGCGCCGGCGGTTCGGCATCACCCTGGAACCGGAGGTGCGTCTCCTGGGCTCCCTGGCCTCGCGCTGGCCTCCCGAACCAGTGCAGGACGGGACGCCGTGACGGGGGACGCCCCAGGGTGTACCGGCGGCGGGGAGGGGCGAGCATGGAGCCATCGGGGACAAGCCTATGGGCGCTCAAGGTTCGCGAGCGGCGCCGGCGGCTGCGCGGCGCGACCCTCTCGCTGCTGGCCGCAGCCGCCGTGACGGCCGCGTACCTCTTCATGCGCTCCCCGCTGTTCGTCGTCGATCACCTGCGCATCAGCGGCTTCGAGCGGCTGACCCCCGAGGAAATCCGCGATCTGGCGGGCGTTCCCACAGGCACGTTGATCTGGCGGGTGGCCCCCGAGGCCGTCGCCCGCCGCCTGGAGACCCACCCCCGGATCGCCGGGGCCGTGGTGCGGCGGGCATGGCCCCGCGGGCTGGTCATCGAGATCCGGGAGCGGCGGCCCGTGGCGGTCCTGGTCAGCGGCGGGGAGCCCACGCGCTGGGCGGAGGTCGACGGGCAGGGGCTCGTGCTGGCCGCCGGCGAAGGCCCTCCGCCGGAGCTGCCCGGGGCGGTGCGCTTGGAGGGCATCGCCGGGGGGCCTTGGCAACCGGGCCGCCCAGTGGAGGACGGCTTGTTGCCGGCCGTGCGGGTGGCCGCCGCCCTGAAGGCCGCGGCACTCCCCGATCCCGCCCGGGACCTGCGCGTGCAGGCGGGCGGCACGCTGCGGCTGCGGCTGGCCAGCGGCACGGAGGTTCGGTGGGGGCGGGCGGAGGAGGACGCTGCCGAAAAGGTACGGGCCCTGGCGGCGGTGCTGGCCCAGCTGGAGCGGGAGCCGCAGCCGGCCCGGTACATCGACGTGACACATCCGCAACGACCGGTCCTCGGCGGGCAGGGAAGCGGGCCGGGGCGTTGAACTGTTCGTTGAGTTTGTCCCATAACCCGTACGGGTGCACGGCCCCTGGAGTTCCACGGGGGAGCTCCCGGGGCGCTGACGATGGCGAACGACCCTTGCATCCTTTCCGCGGACGACCCGGGTGGCGCCGAGCCACCGGCGCCGGGGAGGTCAGAGCGTGCTCGAGTTTGAGATGGAAAACCAGCCCTTTGCCGTGATCAAAGTCGTTGGCGTTGGTGGCGGGGGCAACAACGCAGTCAACCGCATGATTGAGGCCGGCCTGCGCGGCGTCGAGTTCCTCGCCGTCAACACCGACGCCCAGGCACTGGCCGCGTCCCTGGCCACGGAGAAGATCCAGATCGGGCGGCAGGTTACGCGCGGTCTGGGGGCCGGCGCCGATCCGGAGATTGGCCAGAAGGCGGCGGAGGAGAGTCGCGAGGAGATCAAGGAGCGCCTCAAGGGCGCGGACATGGTGTTCATCACCGCCGGGATGGGTGGCGGTACCGGTACGGGCGCTTCGCCCGTCATCGCCGAGATCGCCACGGAGATCGGCGCCCTGACGGTGGGGGTGGTGACGCGTCCCTTCTCTTTCGAGGGGCGCAAGCGCGCCGCTCAGGCGGAAATGGGCATCAACAACCTCAAGGCCAAGGTGGATACCCTGATCACCATCCCCAACGACCGCCTGTTGCAGGTGGTCGACAAGAAGACCTCCATCCTGCAGGCCTTCCGCGTAGCCGACGACGTGCTGCGCCAGGGCGTCCAGGGCATCTCCGACCTCATTGCGGTGCCGGGCCTGATCAACCTGGACTTCGCCGACGTGCGCACCATCATGATGAACACGGGCTCGGCCCTGATGGGCATCGGTGTCGGCCGGGGCGAGACCCGGGCGGTGGACGCGGCCCGGGCGGCCATCTCCAGCCCGTTGCTGGAGGCTTCCATCGAAGGGGCCAAGGGCGTGCTCCTGAGCATCACCGGCGGGCCGGACCTGGGGCTGTACGAGGTGAACGAGGCGGCCGAGATCATCGCCCAAGCGGCGGATCCCGACGCCAACATCATCTTTGGCGCCGTGATCGACGAGTCGCTGGAGGACGAGGTCCGGGTCACGGTGATCGCCACGGGGTTCGAGCCCAAGCCCGAGCCGCGGGCACCCGATCTGGACGATTTCCAGATCAAGCCCTTCGCCGGTGACGATCTGGACATCCCGGCCTTCCTGCGGCGCAGGCCGCGGCCGGGTCGCTGATACCTGCCGTACCGCATCGGGAAGCGCAACGGGCGGGCTGCCGGCAGCGCCGGTGGCGGTGCTCTCCCCCTCGGGAGGGGCGCCACCGGCGGTTTTCTTTTGGCCACGACTCGACATTTTTTGGTGGCCCGGGGTCGTATAATCAGACCGCACAGGCCGCCGGCGGTTCCGGGGCGCCGCCGGCGGCGACGATCCGGCGGAGCGGCGGCCGGGCGGGGGCGGTAGCGTGCCTTATGTGTATCTCGACTTGTTCGTCCTGGTAAACGGTGTCGTGGACTACGTGCTGCTGGCCGTGACCGCCCAGGTCACCCAAGCCCGGACGAGCCGGACCCGCCTCGGACTGGCCGCGGCGTGGGGCACGGCCTACGCCTGCGCCGTGTGGCTGGTCCCGGCGCCCGCCCTGGGCCGCCTGCCGGCGGTCCTCCTGGCCTCGGCCTGCATGTTGCTCATCGCCTTCTGGCCGGTCACCCCGCGGCGCCTGGCGGTGCTGGCGGCCTGGTTCTACGGTCTGGGCTGCTTTGTCGCGGGCGGGGCGCTGGCCCTGCTTTCGGTGACCGCCGGGCGGCACGGGGGGACCTCCGCGATGCCCCTCGCCCTCTTGCTCTCCATGGCGGCGTTGATTGCAGCGGGCCGCGCCTTGTGGCGGATGTGGCGCCGGCGCTCGGGGTCGGGCCGGTTGTACGTGACCCTCGGCCTCACCTGCGAGGGCCGGGCAGTCCGGGTGCCTGCCCTGGTGGATACCGGCAACCAGCTCCGCGACCCGCTGACGGGAACGGCCGTGGTCGTGGTGGAGGAGGCGGCGGTGGAGTCCCTGCTTCCCCCGGACCTGCGCGCCGCCGTGACGGGAGGTGACGACATCATCGCCTGGGCGCGGGCAGCCTCGGCCTGCGGCTGGCACGACCGCCTCCGCATCGTCCCTTTCGCCTCCGTGGGCCGGGAGCGCGGTTTCCTGGCCGGGTTCCGGCCCGACGCCCTTTGGCTCGAGCCGGAGCCCC
>QGUQ01000222.1 GCA_003242195.1 Bacillota bacterium
GGTAGAGGCCGGTCACGGCCGACACGACGCCGAAGGCGGCCGCCAGGGCGATCATGGAGGGGAAGCGGCGGGTCAGCAGGTAGGCGGTGGCCGGCGGCGTGATCAGCATGGCCAGGGCCAGGACGATGCCCACCGCCTGCAGGGCGGCGACGATGGTGGCCGAGAGCAGGAACATCAGCAGGTAGTGCAGGAGCCGCACCGGCAGCCCGGCCACCTCGGCGGTCAGGGGGTCGAAGGCCCAGAGCTGCAGCTCCTTGAAGAGGGCCACCACGAGCCCCACCACCAGGACCGTGACGGCGGCGATCAGAGTCAAGTCGGCGGTGGAGACGCCCAAGACGTTGCCGAACAGGATGTGGAACACGTCGACGCTGCTGCGCGCCCTGCTGAGGATGGCCAGCCCCGCCGCGAAGGCGCCGATGAAGAGCAGGCCCATGGCGGCGTCGGACTTGAGGCGGGTGTTGCGCTCGACGAAGCCGATGCCCAGGGCGGTGAGGATGGCGGTGGCCAGCGCGCCGGCGAAATAGGGCCAGCCCACCAGGTAGGAAAGGGCGACTCCCGGGAGGACCGCGTGGGAGATGGCATCACCCAGCAGGGACCAGCGGCGGACCAGGAGGAAGCTGCCGATGACGGCGCCCGCGATGCCCACCAGGGTGCCGGCCAGCAGTGCCCGAAGCATGAAGGGGTAGCGGAGGGGCTCGGTGAAGGCGGCCAGGGCCGAGTCGGGACTCACGGGACGATCACCGTCCTCTGCTCGGCCCGCTCCAGGAACGTGAGGCGGCCCCCGTAGGTCTGGCGCAGGTTCTCCGGGGTGAAGACCTCGGACGGCGGGCCGAAGGCGATGAGGCGGCCGTTGAGCAGGGCCACCAGGTCGTAGCGGTGGACGGAGCTGAGGTCGTGGTCGACCACCAGGATCGTCTTCCCTTCCCGGCGCAGGCGCGTGAGGAGGTCGTGGATGGCGTCCTGGGTGGCGGCGTCCACCCCGGCGTAGGGTTCGTCCAGCAGGAGGAGGTCGGGCTCCTGGGCCAGGGCCCGGGCGATGAACACCCGTTGCTGCTGGCCGCCGGACAGGGCGGCCAGGGGCCGGTGGGCATGCTCCGCCATGCCGACCTGTTCCAGCGCCTCCAGCACCTTCTCACGGTCGCGGCGGCCCGGACGGCGCAGCCAGCCCAGGCGCGGAACGCGGCCCATCATCACCACGTCCAGCACGGTGGCCGGGAAATCCCAGTCGATCAGCTCCCGCTGGGGCACGTAGGCGATCCGCTGCCGCTGTCGCTCCACGGGCTCGCCGAAGACGCGGACCGAGCCCGACGCGGGCTTCACCAGGCCCAAGACCGCCTTGAAGAGGGTCGACTTCCCCGCGCCGTTGGGCCCGACGAAGGCGGCCAGCACGCCCGGCGGGCAGCTCAGCCGGACCCCCCGGAGCACCGGCCGGTGGTGGTATGCCACGTAGAGGTTACGTACTTCCACTGCCGGCACCCTTTCACGCTCCACCCACCTCACCTCGCATCCCTGGCGATGACCCGCCGCACCCCGGACTCGTCGGGTCCGTCCGGTGACCCTCCCGCTCGCGTGCCGGCAGGCGCCGGAACCAGCGGTGCGAGCCCGGACTGCCGCGACCATCGCTGCAAGCCGAGCACGGGTCGTGCCGCAATCCCGCCGGTTCATCCTGATGTTGTGTGACCGCAATACATTTGTATTAATGCAAATCCTGACCTATGAAAAAGCCGGTGTTTGACCCACCGGAAAAAGTCTTGCATCGTAGCAAATTGTCGAATTCTAGCGTATGCCCGCGGGCCGTGCCATGTCAACCCGAGGTTCAGGGAGGCGCCAGGCGCCCGGGGGCCCGCCCGTCCCCCGCCGCACCCGGAGACGCTCCGTCGCCCTCGGGCGGCCGCGCCTGGGGCCGGGGCACCTCGACCACGCCGACCTCCATCCAGCGCCCGTCCTGCCACGTGTTGGCGTAGATCAGATCAGGCTGGCCGTCGGCTTCCAGGCGGGGATAGAGGTGGAACCTCAGGCCGGCCACATCGGCCACGTTGTAGTAGCCCGAATAGTAGACGATGTCCAGCACCCGCTCGGCGTAGGCCAGCGCCTGCGCCTCGTCGGGGCGCACCACCGAGCCGTCCTCCCGGAGCGTGGTCTCGAGGAAGATACGGGCCAGATCACGCAACACCTGGGGGTCGTAAGGGTGGTCCCGTCGTGGAGCCTGGCGCGCGCCCTCGCGATCTTCCGGCATGCCGGGTCCCCGTCCCGCCTTCCGGTTTCCTGGACGCAACCTATCATACCACAAAGGACCCGTCCTCGAAGGCGCCACCGGGCAGCGCCGCCAAGGCGGAGGGCACGGCTGCGGGCGCCAGCATGGCCTCCAGGTACGCGGCACCCCGGTCCATGCCCTGGGCACCCAGGAGGAGGAGCAGGTCTCCTTCCCGCACCGTCTCCAAGGCGGCGGCCAGCGCCTCGGGCAGGCGCGGGTACACGACCGGGAGCAGGCCGCCTGCGGCCATGGCTCCGGTGCATGCCTTCCATTCCGCCGGACGAACGGCATCGCCCTCGGACGTGTCGCCCTGGCTAGCGGTGACGATGACGGCGGCCCCCAGCCGCCCCGCCTCCCGCGCCAGCCGCATGCCGTTGGCCGCGTTCACCTCCACGCCCCGGCCGCCCCGCACGGCATAGACGACCACGATGCGCCGGTGGGGCAGGGCCGCGGCCACCTGCAGCGAGGCCGCGATGCTGTCGGGGTGCCCGGCGGTGTCGTCGATGACGGTGAAGGGCTCCCGCATCAGCACCTGGGTCCGGCGGCGGGGCGGCGGGAAAAGGGGGAGCGCCGTCTCGATCTCCTCCGGAACCGCCCCCAAGCAGAGGGCGGCCGCGGCGGCGGCCAGGACGTTGGTAGCGTGGTGGGGGCCGAGGAGCTGGGTCCGCAGTTCCAGGGAGTACGGTTCCCTGGGGCTCGGTGCCAGCGACGCCGCCGCCCGGGGGCGGCCGGCCAGGGGCAACGGGCCCCGCACCGTCACGTGGAGGCGGCTCGTCCAGCCGTCGATCCACATCCCGGCCAGGCGGACGTCGCAGCCAGGGGAACGCCCGAAGGTCACCACCGGTGCCCGGGCGGCCGGCGCCAAGCGAGCCCGGGCCTCCCCCTCGCCCATGACGACGGCTCCCCGCGGCGGGATCATCGCCACGAAGCGGGCCTTGGCGGCCACGTAGTCGTCGTACCCCGCGTGGTACTCCAGGTGTTCCAGGGGCGCCAGGTTCGTCACCACACCCAGGTCGAAGTCCACGTCGTCCACGCGGGCCTGGTCCACGCCCTGGGAGGACACTTCGACGACGGCGTCGTCCATGCCGGCCCGCACCATTTCCTCCAGGAAGAAGTGGAGGTCGAGGGGATCGGGGGTCGTCAGCCCACCGTCTAGCTGGCGCAGCCCGGTGTGGATGGCCAGCGAGCCGACCAGGCCGGCGGGACGCCCGCCGGCGGTCAGGAGGTGCCGGAGCAGCATGGCCGTGGTGGTCTTGCCCGTGGTGCCGGTGACGCCGGTCACCCGCAACCGCGCCGAGGGATGGCCGTAACGGTTGGCCGCCAGGCGGGAGAGGGCGGCGCGGGCGGCAGGCACCATGAGCCAGGTGACGCCCTCCAGGGGCAACCCGGCGGGGGGCGGCACCTCCGCCACCACCACCCGGGCCCCGCGCAGCACCGCCTCCCGGGCGAAGCGCGCGCCGTCGACGCGGCGTCCCGGAATGGCCACGAACACATCGCCGGGCGTCACCGCCGCGGAATGGGTGCGGATCTCGCCCGCCAGCGTCGGGGGCGGCGCGCCCAGGGGACGGTGAGGGACGCTCCGCAAAGGGGACGGGCGGGGAAAGGGCCAGTAAACCCTATCCCCCACATCCGGGTTCTACCTACGCGGATGGCGTCTGCCGGGGGGCGGTGTCGA
>QGUQ01000223.1 GCA_003242195.1 Bacillota bacterium
GACCAGGGTACGGGGCGCCAGGGCCGGCGGGATGGACTCCAGGGTCACGTCGGCGGCGGGACGCACCCCGTGGCGCGGCGGGCCCTGGTCCAGCCTCAGGCGTCCGCCAGCTTCGACCAGCAGGTGATGGTCCCCCGGCGCCACCAGGACCATGCCGTCCTGCAGCACGTCCCCGTCCCGGGCTTCGCGGACCACCAGGGCGCAGGACTCGTCCAGGTGCTGGGCCAGGGCGGCGGTAAAGCCGGCGGGCATGTGCTGGACCACCAGCAGCCCGGCCTGCAACCCGGGGGGCAGGACGCCGAGAAGGCGGTAGAGGACGCCGGGTCCCCCCGTCGAGGCGGCGATCACCACCAGGTGGCTCAACTTCCGAGGGGTAGGCCACGGCGGGGATCCGGCCTGCGAGCTACCTGCAGGGACGGGGTGGACGCAACCGGACTCGAGGGGTCGGGCGCCGAGGCGCACACGGGCAACGCGGCCACCGGCGACGGCCGTGGAACGGTCGGAACGAGTGTCCCCCGCCCGGGCCGGCGTGCCGGCCCCCGCCCAGGGCTGCAAGCGCTGGCGGGGCACGCCGGCCGCCACCTTGACCTTGCGCACCAGTTCCGCGCCCACGCGGTGCAGGTCGAGGGAGACGGGGCCGGAAGGCTTGGGCACGAAGTCCACAGCGCCCAGGGCGAGGGCGCGCACGGTGGTGGCCGCCCCCTCCTGGGTCAGGCTGGACACCATCACCACCGGGCACGGGCACTCGGCCATGATCCGCCGCAAGGCGGAGAGCCCGTCCAGACGGGGCATCTCCACGTCCAGGGTCACCACGTCGGGCCGCAGGGCCCGGGCCTTCTCCACCGCCTCCAGGCCGTCCCGGGCCGTGCCCACCACCTCCAACTCCGGGTCGGCGGTCAGCAGGCGGGTGATCACGGCCCGCATGAAGGCGGAGTCGTCAACCACCAGGACTCGGATCGGCGAGGCCAGTTCGACCACTCCCCCGCGTCGGGCTATGGTCCTGCTCTTGCCGCGCATGCCGACGGGGCTGGGGCGGCAGTCGCGGTCGCTCAGGTCGCGGCCGCCTTTTCCCGGGGCGGTGCAGGCTGCCCACCGGCGGAGCCGGTCTCGGCGGGTGAACCGTGATCCCGGGACCAACCGGCACCCGGTCCCCGGCCAGCACCCGACGGGTTCCGGGCGGTGTCGCGGGCGGCGTCGGCGGCCAGGCAAGCGATGAGGGCCGGCACGTCCAGGATCAGGGCGAGGCTGCCGTCACCCAGGATGGTGACGCCGCTGAGCCCCCGCACGCCGGCCAGCAGCCGGCCCAGGCCCTTGACGACCACCTCCTGCTCACCCAGCAGCCGGTCCACCACCAGGCCCACCCACCGCCCCTGGTGATGAACCAGCACGGCCAGCACCGGCTGCGCCGGCCGGCCCGGGCAGAAGCCCGGATCGGCATACTGCCGCAGCCAGAACAGGGGCACGACGCGGCCGCGGACGGTGGTCGCCCAGCGTCCCTGCAAGGAGGTGACGCCGGCCGGTTCCACCTGAAGCACCTCGGCCACCGAGGCCAGGGGTATCGCGTAGACGTCCTGGCCGACGCCTACCAGGAGGGCGCGGAGGGTCGCCAGCGTCAGGGGGAGGATCAGGACGAAGGCGGTGCCGCGCCCCGGCGTGGTCTCGATCTCCACCCGGCCTCCGGCCCCTTCCACGTTCTTGCGCACGACATCGAGGCCGACCCCTCGGCCGGAGACGTCGGTCACGTTGCGGGCCGTGCTGAAGCCCGGCGCGAAGAGGAGATCCAGCACCTCGCGGTCACCGAGGGCGGCCGCTCGCTCCGGCGCCAAGAGCCCCTTGCGCACGGCGGTGGCCCGCACGCGGTCGGGATCGATGCCGCGCCCGTCGTCCTCCAGGCGGATCAACACGTGGTGACCCTCCTGGGAGGCGCTGAGCAGGAGGCGGCCGACGCGCGGCTTCCCCAGCCGCAGCCGCTCCTCCGGGGGTTCGATGCCGTGGTCGAGGGCATTGCGCACCAGGTGCAACAGGGGGTCGGCGATGACGTCCAGGAGCGACCGGTCCAGCTCGGTATCCTCGCCGGACACCTCCAGCTCCACTTCCTTGCCCAGCTGGGCGGCCAGATCCCGCACCAGCCGCGGGAAGCGGCGGAAAACATAGGCGACGGGCAGCATCCGGGTCTTCAGGACGACCTCCTGCAGGGCGCCGGTGACCCGTCCCAGGTGCGCGGTCACTCGCGAGAGTTCCTCCGCCAGGTCCTGGGCACCGTTGCGCTCTGCCAGGCGCTGCCCCACCCGGGCCAGGCGGCCCCGGTCGATGACTAGCTCGCCCACGAGGTTGAGCAGGCGGTCCAGGAGCTCGACGTCCACGCGGATGGTGCGGTCCTCCGCCGAGCGGGCCTGGCGTTGCGACGAGGGCGGGACCGCCGGCTCCACCCGGAAGCGGGCAAGGTCGGGGACGGACCGCAGGGCAGCCCCGATGGCCTCCCGGTCGCCTCCGCGCAGCCACACCCGCACCACGCGGCCGCTCCATTCCGCTTCGATGGCCTCGCGGCTGGGGTCGGAGGCGACGACCTCTCCCAGCGGTTCCAGGGCCAGCAGGACCTGCAGGGCACGGACGGCCGGCATCGGGCACTCGGGCTCCAGCTGCGCCTCCACGCGCCAATCGGCCCGGGCGGCAGGCTGCCGCTGCGGGGCGGAATCCGCCCACCCATTGCCCGTGGAGACCGCGCCTGTACCCGTGGCCGGGCCGGCACCGTTACCGGCGGTTACGTCCCTGTCGCTGTCGGCGGTGGCCGGGGCCGTCGCCGCCGTTTCGTCCCCCGCGACCGCGGTACTCAAGGCCGTGCACAGGGTCTCGGGCGGTTCGGGCGGGTGCTCGCCGGCGGCGACGGCGGCCAGGGTCTCCCGCAGGAAGTCCACCGCCCTCAGGAGCAGTTCCACCTCGCCGGACCCCGGCGACCGCCGGCCCGCCCGTACCTCCTCCAAGAGGTTCTCCATGGCGTGGGTCAGCTTGGCCATCCCCTCAAGGCCCGCGGTGGCCGCCGAGCCCTTGAGGGTATGGGCGGCCCGGAAGATCTCGTCCACGAGGCCGGCGTCGACCTCGCCGCGTTCCAGGGCGAGGAGGCCCGACTCCAGGGTGTCGACGAGTTCCTCGCTCTCGGCGATGAAGAGCCGCCGCTCTTCTTCACCCAGTTCGGACCACGCCGTCACGTCAGCTCGTCCCCCGTTCGTCCCCGTCCCCGCCGCCGTGCCCGGTAGCGGCGGCCGCGGCTTCCGTCGCCGCGGCGGCGCCCGCCGCCAGGGCCTCCTGCTCCGCGTGATCCAGGATCCGCTCCGCGTTCAGGAGGATGATCAGCCGCTGGTCGGTGCGGGCGATGCCGCGGATGAAGGCCGCGTCCACCGCCAGCACCTCCGAGGGCGGCTCGATGGCGCTGGTGGGCAGCCGGATCACCTCGGAAACGGCGTCCACCACCAGGCCGGTCACGACGGAGGCGATGTCCACCACGACGATGCGGCTGGAGCGGTCCCGCTCGGTCTCCGGCAAGCCGAAACGGCGCCGCAGGTCGATGACCGGGATGATCTGGCCGCGCAGGTTGATGACCCCCTCGATGAAGGGCGGGGTCCGCGGCACCCGGGTGACGGGTTGCCAGACGATGATCTCCCGCACGCAGCCGATGTCCAGGCCGTAGTACTCGTCGGCGAGCCGGAAGAGCACCAACTGTTCCTCTTGCCGGTCTCCCGCCGGGTTCGGCATCTCAATCCGCCTCCTCCGCCGCGGCGGTCTCGAGGCGGAAGCGCGCCACCTGCTCCTGGAGCTGGCCGGCAACGCGGGTGAGGCCGTCCGCGGATTCCGCCACGCGACCCGCCGCCTGCTTCAGCTGCTCGATGGCCGCCGACACCTGCTCCGCGGCCGCCGCGTTCTCCT
>QGUQ01000224.1 GCA_003242195.1 Bacillota bacterium
GTCCATGGCGCGGCTCGCCACGGGCGTCGTCGACCCGGCGGGGCGGGCGGGGACGTGTTCGGTGTCAACGGGGACCTGGGCCGCCAGGGGGTCCACCAGCGCGGCCAGGGTTTCCCGCACCACATCCTTGGTCAGGGAAGAGGCCAGGGTCCCGGGTTCACTGACCACGACGATCGCTTCGGCGGGCAGCCCGTCCGGGATGATCACCGCCGCCTCGGCTTGTCGCTGGCGGACGAGCGCGCGGGCCGCGTCCGCACTGGCCACCTTCTTCACCGTCCAGACGTCGGCCGGGACCTCTTCCGCCAGGACCCGGGCCAGCGGGGTGGCCAGGGGGCCATCTTCTACTGCCAGGGCGACCCGGAAGGGGCGGTCGAAGCGGAAGTCGGGTGAGAAGGCCCTCTGCAGGCTGACCCCCAGGATGAGGTTCAACGTGATGGGGAAGAGGACGAGCATGACCAGTGCCCCGCGGTCCGCCGCCAGCCGCAGGATCTGATTGGCCGCGATGGTCATGATGGCCCGCATGTTGACACCTCCCCGTCCCGGAGGGCGCGACCCGTCAGGGACAGGAACACGGTCTCGAGATTGGGTGCCTCCAGGCGCAGGCCGTCCAGGGGAATCCCATGGGCCGTGAGCAGGTTGAGGACCGCCGGCGCCTGGCGCGGCCCGTCGGGCAGCACGATGACGAGCTCGCCGTCGGTCACCTCCAGCGGGCATCCCGTTTCCCGGGCCAGCCGCGACCACTCCGGCGGCGTTTCGATGCCGCTCACGCGCACCCGGAGCACGACGGCCTCGCCCGCCAGGCGGCGTACTTGCTCCAGGGAACCCTGGGCGATCACCCGGCCGTGGTCCATGATGGCGACGCGCCGGCAGAGGTATTCCACCTCTTCCATGTAGTGGCTGGTGTACAGGACGGTCATGCCTGCCGCGGCCAGTTCCTTGACGGCGTCGAGGATGTGGCGGCGGGACTGGGGATCGATGCCCACCGTCGGTTCATCCAGCAGCAGGAGGCGCGGGCGGCCCAGCAGGCCGACGGCGATGTTGAGGCGCCGCTTCATGCCGCCGGAGAAGCGGTCCACCCGCTCCCGCGCGTGCTCGCGCAGGCCCACCAGCTCCAGGGCCTCTTCGATCTGGACGTCCCTCTCCCGGCCCCGCAGCCCCCGCAGGGTGGCGAAGTAGCGCATGTTCTGCAGGGCCGTCAGATCCGGGTACAGGGCCACTTCCTGGGGGACCACCCCCAGCAGCCGCTGGGCCTGGGCTCGCGAGGTGCGCAGCGAGTGGCCGCCTACCCAGACGTCCCCGCCGTCGGGCCGGAGCAGCCCGGCGATGATGGCTAGCGTCGTGGTCTTGCCCGCGCCGTTGGGGCCCAGGAGCCCGAAGGTCTCGCCGGGCTTGACCTCGAAGCTGATGTGGTCCACGGCCACCTTGTCGCCGAAGCGCTTCACCAGGTCGTTGACGACCAGAACGGGGGCGGTATCCTTGCCGTGGGCCGGCATCCCGGCGCCGACGGCCGTGCCTTCAGGCGTTTCGCCCCCCGCGGGCGCTTCTGGGGCCGGGCCGATGGCCCTGGCCGCCACGGGACCTGCCGGTACCGCGTTCTCAGCCTTCCCGCGGCGCCCGCTGAGAACCGACGCCCAAGGGATGGGCATGGTCACTCCCCCCTCATCGCATTGCTTGCCGGTCGCCGGAGCGGCGGGCTCGGGCGTGCCGGCCGGCGCATCTCCCCGGCGTTCCTCGCCCGGCGTGGCGGTTCCGGTGCGCCGGGCCGCGGCCGGGCGGTCTTGCCCAGAGGGTAGCGGGAGCGGGGCGGCAACGGGTAGTGACGGCGGTCACGATTTCTCCCGCAATACTGGCGCCCGCGGCGCGGCCGTGGAGGCACGGGCGCGTGACCCGGCCACTTGCCGGGATTTGCCCAGGTATTTTGCCGAGTTGCACGAGGATTTTGGGCGACGGTCGCGAATGGTTCCCGTTGGGTTCCGTTTCTGCTGAGGGTTCCGTCTTTTCCTGGGGAGGGAGCTCAGACCGGTGGGCAGGAGATTTTTGTCCTTTAGCGGCTCCCACGCGCCGCCGCGGGGGAGCTGGCGATGGTTGGTTGCGTTCGTCCCCGCCGTCGTGGTGGTGTTCCTCTTCAGCACCACCGTCTACGTCCAGTCCAGGGCCACCTACTACCACGTCAGCCTGAACGGCCAGCCTCTGGGCTACGTGGCCGCCGCAGAGGTGGTGGAGGAGGCCGTGGCCCTCGCCGAGGAGGGGGCCAGCGACGAGTACCGATTCCACGTCCGCATGGCAGAGGCCCCCGAGGTTGAACAGATCGTCACCCACGACCGGTACGAGACGCTGTCCGTCGAGGCGCTCGCCGAACGCCTGCGTGCAGCGGCTACCTTCCTGACCAGGGCGACCGTGTTGATGGTCGACGGTGAGGAAGTGGCCGCGCTGCCGTCCCGCGCCGCTGCGGAGTCCGTCCTGGAGCAGTTGAAGCGGCGTTACGCCCAGCAGGTCGAACGCAGTGCCCGGGGCGGGCGGGTCGACGTCCGCAAGGTGCAGATCCGGGAGCGGATCCAACTGGTCGAGCGGGATGGGGTGCCGGCGGACCAGGTGCGCGACGCCGTCGAGGTGGCGACCCTGCTCATGGGCGGCACCGAGAAGCCTCGGGTGCACGTGGTGCGGGAAGGAGAGTCGCCCTGGACCATCGCCTCGGCCAACGGGATCACGGTGGAGGAACTGCTGGCCGCCAACCCGGGGATCGATCCGGAGCGGATCAAGCCCGGAGAGGAGCTGCGGCTGACGGTTCCCGAGCAATGGATCACCTTCGCCTCCGAGGAGACCCTGACGGTCACCGAGCGGATCCCCTACGGTACCCGACAGGAGTACGACCGTAACTTGGAGGCCGGCAAGCGTCGGGTGAAGCAGGAGGGGCGGCCCGGGGAGAAGGTGATCACGTACGCCATCGTGCGCGAGGACGGGCGCGTGGTGCGCGAGGAGAAGGTGAGCGAGGAGATCCTGCGCGAGCCCGTCGACCGCGTCGTGGTCATCGGTACCAAGCCCGTGGCAGGCGCGAGCAGCGGGCGGCTGCTCTGGCCGCTGCGGGGCACCGTGACCTCCGGCTTCGGCCCGCGCTGGGGCGAGATGCACACGGGGATCGACATCGACGGGGTGACGGGCCAGCCTGTCCGGGCCGCGGACGGGGGCACGGTGGTGAGCGCCGGATGGGACGGGGGCTATGGGAATGCCGTCCAGATCCGGCACGGTGACCGGCTCTACACCTTCTACGGCCACCTGAGCCGCATCGCCGTCAGGGTCGGCGAGAAGGTCTCCCAGGGCCAAGTGATCGGCTACGTCGGGAGCACCGGCCGTAGTACCGGTTCCCACCTCCACTTCGAGGTCCGTCGTTGCCCGAGTCCCTCCTGCGCGGTCTCTCCGCTGGGTTACCTGCGCTGACACCGCGAGGGGGCGGGGGGCGAGCGAAGCGGGTTCTGGTGTAACGGACCGGGGCGGGCGGCCGCACGGGCCGCTTGCCCCGTCGTGCTCGATGCCGGGTCCGGCGGCCCGGCGCAGCCGCCATGGGCGGGCTGGCAGTCCTTGCGTGGCGTTCCTCCCCGGCCTGCGCTACCCTCGCAGGGGGGAAGGAGACCGGAGGAGGAGCGCTCATGCGACTTGTGGCGGAGCCCCTGGCCCATGCTCGTTTTCCTTTCATTGCCGCCTGCTGCCCGGAGTCCTCCTGCGGGGCTCCTGCCCCGCGCTGGCCGTGGCGCGCCCTGCGGCGGGTGCTGCCGCTGCTGGTGGGCGCCGCCGTGCTACTGGGCGCCAGCGCGTGGGGCGCGCCCGGGGCTCTCCTCGACGTGCGCGCGGGCCAGGCCGTCTGGGCGGTGCGCACCGCCGCCGCCTCCCTTGTGCAGGGCGGGCCGGCGCCGGGCGGTCAGGGG
>QGUQ01000225.1 GCA_003242195.1 Bacillota bacterium
GGCCAGCACCATCTTCAGCCAGGGGTACCAGTACACCTTCGGCACCCTGGCGCCCGTCAACCTGCTGGGCTACACCACCGGCGAGTTCCTGGGCTGGCTGGCTGACCAAGGGAAGCTCCAGAAGGGCTTGAAGATCGCCCTGGTGGTGGAGAACACCGACCACGGCGTGGACTACGCCAACGGCGTCAAGCAGTGGGTCCAGGAACATCCCGGCTACTTTGAGATCGTCCTGGAGGACACCTTCGAGCTGGGCGGCACGGACTTCTCCGGCCTTCTGCAGAAGGTCAAGAACGCCAACGCCGACATCTTCCTCTCCGACGCCCATCTCGAGGACTACATCACCATGCACCGCCAGTACGTCCAGCTGGGCCTGCGCCACCAGATGATCAGCTACGGCGCGCGCGGCCCGGAGGAGGCGGCGCGGGAGGCCCTGGGCGACGCGGTGGACTACATCTTCGCCGGCATCTGGTGGTCCAAGGCGCTGCCGTACCCGCAGGTGAAGAAGTTCGTGGAGGACTACAAGGCGGAGTACGGCCGCGAGCCCGACTCCTGGTACGCCGCCACGGCCTACGACGCCATGCGCATCCTGGCCAAGGCCATCGATCAGGCCGACAGCCTCGACCCGACGGCGATCCGCGATGCGCTGCGCCAGGTCGAGCTGACGGACTCGCTGCTGCCGGGGCAGAAGCTGAAGTTCCCGGAAAACGGCCAGGTCCAGCTGCCCTTCGTCATCGTCCAGAACAAGCCGGGCGGCAAGGTGGAAATCGTCTATCCGGAGGATGCGGCCACGGGTGAAGTGGTGGCGCCGGTCCCGGCCCAGTGAGGCCGGCCGGCGCGATTGACGGGGCGCGGCTCCGGCCGGGGCTCGGTCCGGAGCCGCGTTTCCTTGCCCGAGGGGGGTGAAGGCGGCTTTGCTGGACTACGTGAACCTGCTGGTTGCCGCGCTGCTGCTGGCCGGCATCTACGCCACCATGTCCTTCGGCATGACGGTGATCTACGGCGTCATGAAGATCATCAACCTGGCCCACGCCGGCTTCATGATGCTGGGCGCGTACTTCGCCTACGAGCTGTTCAACCGTTTCGGGCTGAACCCCATCCTGGGCGCCCTGCTGGCGTTTCCCGCGTTCTTCCTGCTCGGCATGGCGGTGCACTGGCTGCTGGTGCGGTGGCTGCCACCCTCGGACCAGCCCACGCTGCCATCCCTGCTCCTGCTCTTCGGCCTCTGGCTCGTGCTGCAGAACGTGGGCTACGGGGTGTGGGGCAACCACGACCGCTCCATCTACACCGACCTGACCCTGTCCACCCTGCGGCTGGGGCCCATCACCATCTCCACCGTGCAGCTGGTGGTGTTCATGGTGGCGGTGGCCTCGCTGGTGTTCCTGCAGATGCTGCTGACGCGCACCTGGTTCGGCCGCGCGGTGCGGGCGCTGACCCAGAACCCTTACGCCGGCCGGCTGGTGGGGATCGACACGACGCGCACGGCCATGCTGAGCTTCGGCCTGGGCATCGCCTTCGCCGGCCTGGCGGGGGCGCTGCTGGCCTCGCTGTACTCCTTCGACCCGGACTTCGGCCGGCCGTTCCTGCTGCGCGCCTTCGTCATCATCGTGTTGGGCGGGCTGGAGTCCTTCTCGGGCGTCGCCCTGGGGGCGCTGATCCTGGCCCTGGTGGAGACCTTCAGCGTCCAGTTCGTGCCCGCCGGTTACCAGATGGCCATCTCCTTCTCGCTCCTGGTGGTGGCACTGCTGGTCCTGCCGGGCGGCATCGGTAGCCTGCTGGAAAGGAGGGGGCGGCCCGCATGAACGCTGCGACCCCCGCGCAGGGAACCACGGGCGCGAGCCTGGCGGCGACCGGGCGGGCGAGCGCCGCGCCCGTGGCCATCACCCTGGCGCTGGCCGCACTCCTGGCCGTCCTGCCCGTCACGGGCTGGGAGGGCAACCTGCGGCTGCTCTTTACCACCCTGATCTGGACGACCGCCAGCATCGCCTGGAACCTGCTGGGCGGGTTCGCGGGCCAGGTGTCCTTCGGCTTCGCCGTCTTCTACGGTCTGGGGGCCTACACGGCGGCCCTGCTGATCACCAGCGGCGTTCATCCCTACCCGTCCTTTCTCGCCGCGGCGGTGGTGGCGGCGCTGGCCTCGCTGGTCATCGGCGTGCCCACCTTCCGGCTGCGGGGCCCCTACTTCGCCATCGCCACCATCGGGGTCAACGAGGCGATCCGGGTGGTCATGAACAACCTGCAGTTCATCGGGGCGGCCAGCGGCTACCGCGTCGTGGAGCGGGCGCCCTTCAACATGGCGGAGCACTACTACAGCGCGCTGGCGATCTTCACCCTGGCCCTTCTGACCTCCATCGCCGTGGCGCGCTCGCGCTTCGGACTGGCGCTGCAGGCCATCCGGGACGACGAGGACGCGGCCGCCGACGTCGGCGTCAACCCCTTCACCCACAAGCTGGCGGCCCATGCCCTGGCCGCCGCGCTGACGGCCATGGCGGGCGGCGTCTACGCCCGGTACGCGGCCTTCATCGATCCCGCCGGGGTCTTCGGCTTCAACAACAGCGTGTCCATCCTGCTCATGCCCGTGATCGGGGGGCTGGGCACCATCTGGGGCCCCGTCATCGGCGGGGCGGTGTTCGGGATCGTGCAGGAAGAACTGGCGGCCCGCTTCACCGGGTTGCACCTGGGCCTCTACGGGGCGCTGCTGATCCTGGTCATCCTGTTCGAGCCCGGGGGCATCACCGGGCTGGCGCGGCGCCTGGCCGCCGTCCTGACCGGCCGGCGGGCGACGGCATCGGGGCCGATCGCCGCCAAGGGGGTGCGGGGATGAGCCACGACGCGTCACCCATCCTGCAAGTCGAGGGCCTAACGAAATACTTTGGTGGCCTGGCGGCCGTCAAAGACGTGTCCTTCCAGGTGCCGGAGGGAGCGATCTTCGGCCTGATCGGCCCCAACGGCGCCGGCAAGACCACCCTCTTCAACATGGTGGCCGGGGCGCTGCGACCGACCCGGGGCCGAATCCTCTTCCGCGGGCGCGACGTGACGGGCCTGCGGCCCTTCCAGGCCGTGCGGCTGGGCATCGTCCGCACCCACCAGATCGTGCGGCCCTTCCGGTCGCTGACGGTGTGGGAGAACGTGGAGGTGGCGGTCCGCTTCGGGCGGCGCCCCGCCCGGAACGCCGCGGAGGCGCGGGCGCGGGTGGCCGAGGTCCTCGAATTCGTGGGCCTGGAGCGGGTGGCGGGCACGCCGGCGGCGGTGCTGCCTATCGGGCAGCAGAAGCTGCTGGAGCTGGGGCGGGCGCTGGCCACGGGCCCGGACCTGCTCCTCTGCGACGAGATCTGCGGCGGCCTGACCGATGCGGAGACGCAGAACGTCATGGAACTGCTGCGCCGGATCCGGGCGGGTGGCACGACCATCCTCTACATCGAGCACGACATGAGGGCCGTGATGTCGGTCTGCGACCGCATCATGGTACTCAACTTCGGGCAGAAACTGGCCGAGGGATCGCCGGCGGAGATCCAGCGGAACCCGGCCGTGATCGAGGCGTACCTCGGCCGGTCCGCCGTGGGGGTGGGGACCGGTGCGTGACGGCGAGGGAACGGGCCGCCCGAGCCCCGTGGCGGAGGGGCCGGTGGCCATGGCGGGGCCGGCCGGCCCCGGGGGCGCCGGTGCGGAGCCACTCCTGGAGGTGACGGGCCTCGAGGTCGCCTACGGTGCCGTGCAGGTGATCTGGGGCATCTCCTTCCAGGTGCAGCGGGGCCAGGTGGTCGCCCTGATCGGGTCCAACGGCGCCGGCAAGACGACCACCCTGAAGGCCCTGGCCGGCGTCCAGCCCGCTCGTGGCGGCCGCATTCGGCTGGGCGGGGAGGACATCACGAGCCTGCCCGCCCACACCCGCGTGGGCA
>QGUQ01000226.1 GCA_003242195.1 Bacillota bacterium
CCGCCGGAGAACACCTTCAGCCGCCCGCTGTACTCCGGAACCTGTAGCGCTACCCCCGGCCACCGGTAGAAGGCGGTAAGGCCCAGGCGCTGCAGGATGACGAAGCGCAAGGTCTCGTCGTGGGCCAGGCTGGTGGCGATCCCCGGCGCGATGGCCCGGAAGTGTTGCAGGACCCGGTCGTGGAAGGAGGCGACCATGACGCGGTCGCCGGCTCCATGACGCCGGACGCGTTCGGCGACGGCTTCCGCCAGCGCCGGGTCGTCATCCTTGAGCTCGACCAGGATGGGCGTCTCCGGAAAGGCCGCCAAGACCTCGTCCAGCGTGGGGACGGAGAGCCCGCGGCCGCGATAGGGGAAGGTCCGCCCCCCGTCGGCCGTCCAGCGGTAACCGGCGTCGAGGCTCTTGATATCCGCCAGGGTCATGTCGTGCACGCTGCCCTTCCCGTCCGTGGTCCGGTCCACCGACTCATCGTGGATGACCACGACCTCCCCGTCGGCCGTCAGGTGCACGTCCAGCTCGAGCCAGTCGGCTCCCAGGGCGACGGCGTGGCGGAAGGCTTCCAGGGTGTTCTCGGGCCGGAGCCCGGCACCGCCCCGATGGGCGATGACGAGGGGGGCGGCCCGGGTACCCTCGCCTGAAAGGGCCAAGGGTCCCGAACCCCCCTCATGGACGGGTGGCCGGGCCAGGACGGTGCCCGCCGCCGCCAGCACCGCGGCCAGGGCCGCACCGGCGAAGATGGGCCGGGGAGTGGCGGGGTGGGCGGTCTCCGCGCTCCCGCGATGCTGGGCCGCGGCCCGGCGCGCAGCGTCGTCCCCGGCCAAGCCGAGCAGGCGGAACAGATACGGGGCACCCGTGGTCACCCACACGGCCAGGACCGCGTACCCGGGAAGCTCGAGGATGCCGTTGGGGATGAGGGCGGCGTGCAAGGCGTAGAGCGCCACGAATCCGGTGAACCCCAGGACCAGCTTCAGGATCTGGCCGGTCCAGGGAACCCGCTCCCGGTACGGCACGGCCGCGAAGGCGTAGAGGTCGCTGGCCAGGAAGCCCATGAGGAACCCCAGGGTCTGATAGGCCACGCTCTCGGAGTAGAGGGGCAGCAGCCCAAGAGGGAGGACGAGGGCCAGGGCCAGCTTGACGCCCCGCGGCCAGGATGCTCCGAGGCACCGCCGATATCCCCAGCGAAAGAGCACCACCAGCGCCAGCCCGATGGCCAACCCGCCCAGGGTGTCTCCCAGGTAGTGCACGCCCAGATACGGCCGCGAGAAGGCGATCAGGACCACCAGGGCGACCGCCAGGCCACGAAACCAAATCGCCGGGTATTCGGCGAAGAGGTAACCGAAGACCGTCATCGCCCCCTGGGCGTGGCCCGACGGGAAACCCGGGCTCGATTCCCGGGCCAGGACACGGACACCTTCGCTGGGGGAGGGGCGCGGCAGGTTTAAGAGATCCTTGAGGAAACCGTTCAGCCACATGGAGGCCAGCAACAAGAAAGCCAGCTCGTGCCCGCGGCGCCGATCCACGCACCAGTAGATGGCGGGCAGCAGCGCCATGTAGAAGTATTCCGTGCCCAGCGACGTGAAGGAGTGCGCTACGGCATCGAGCCACGGCGTAGCCCATTGCTGGAACCAGAGAACGCCCCTGGCGTCGAACACGTCACGACCTCCATTGGTGTTTCCGCACCGTGTCGGCACCTTCGCTCCCGGCCGTCCCTTTCCCTGCGCCGGGACACGGCCCTGGCATGGAGTGGTCCGATCCTGGCGCCGTCACGAAGCGCCCCGGGTCGAGGGGGCCCAGGTCGAACTCGGGTTCGCGGCCGGCGCACAGGCCGGCCACGATGCGGGCCGTGAGCGGGGCGAGCAGGATGCCGTTTCGATAATGGCCCGCCGCGGCGATGACGTTGGGGTACCTGGGCAGGGGACCGAGCAGCGGGCGCCGGTCGGGGGTGCCGGGGCGCAGACCCGTCTGGGCCCCCAACCAGCGGGCCCTTTCCAAGGCGGGCACCAATCGCTGGGCCGCAGCGGCCAGCCGGGTGATGGCCCCCAGCGTCGCCGAGCGGTCGTATCCCGCTTCCGGTTCCTCGGTGGCGCCGACCAGCAGCCGCCCGTCCAGGCGCGGGACCAGGTAGACGCCGTTTCCGAATACCGGCACCTGGCCGTCGAGGAACCCTCGCAGGTCCGGTGGCGGCTGCACGGCCAGGACCTGTCCCTTGACCGGGATCACGGGCAGGGCGACACCCAGGCGGGCGGATAGCGCGGCGTTGGACACGCCCCCCGCCAGGACGAAGGTGCCCGCCCGGACCTCCCCCCACGGCGTGCGGACGGCCGCGAGCCGCCGCCCGCTGGCTCCGGGACCTCCCGGTTCGTCCCGGAAGTCGAGGACCTCGGCCCCTGTCCACAGGCTCCCGGAAGCCGCGAAGGCGGCGGCCAGGGCCCGGACGGTCGCCACCGGGTCGACGTGGCCCCCCTCCTCGAACACCAGGGCTCCCCGGACGCCCTGAAACCGGTCCAGGTATGGCGGGAGCGCATCCGGCGGCAGCCAGCGCAGCCGCCGTACGGCCCCCTCCCTCTCCGCCCGTTCCCGCAGGCCGGCCGCTTCCGGCTCGTCGGTGGCCACCACCGCGATCCCGCGACCCACGTAGCCCGTAAGGGTGCCCGCGGCGGCCTCGATGTCCCGGGCGAACGGCGGCCAGAGGCGGTAACTGCGAAGGCCCAGCTCGTAGAGGACGGGGTCCGTGCCCGCCTCGTGACCCGGGGCCAGCATGCCGGCCGCGGCCCTGGAGGCGCCCGTTCCCGGGCGCTCCCGCTCCAGGACGGCGACCCGGGCGCCTTCCCGGGCGAGTTCGAAGCCGACGGCCAGGCCGATGATGCCGCCCCCGATCACGGCCACGTCGAAGGCACTGCCGGCGCCAGGAGTCATCGACGGTCCCCTCCCGCAGCCCGGTCCGGGCGGCCCACCGCCGTCGCGCTAAAGGGGACGCCCTCGGTGGGACTCGAGGGGCTGGCTTCCGCTTGCGGCGGCATTCGGCCGGCTAGGAAGGCCTGGCGACCCGCCAGGACACCCCACTTGAAGGCTTCGGCCATGAGCGGCGGGTTCTGGGCACGGGCGATGGCGGTGTTGACCAGGACGGCGCTGGCGCCCAGTTCCATGGCCATGGCCGCGTCGGAGGGCACGCCGAGCCCGGCGTCCACCACGACCGGCACCGACACCCTCTCGATGACCCGCCGGATGCCGGCCCAGTCGATCATCCCCTGGCCCGTCCCGATGGGGGCGGCCAAGGGCATGACCGCCGCGGCGCCCGCGTCCTCCAGCCGCAGGCAGGTGACCAGGTCCGACGTGCAGTAGGGCAGGACGACGAACCCGTCCCGTACCAGCTGCCGGGTGGCTTCCAGGGTGCCCTGCAGGTCGGGCAGCAGCGTGCGCTGGTCGCCGATGACCTCCAGCTTGATCCAGTTGGTGCCCAGGGCCTCGCGGGCCAGGTGGGCGATGCGGACGGCCTGCTCGGCCGTGGTGGCACCTGCCGTGTTGGGCAGCAAGTGGTAGCGGCGGAGGTCCAGGTGGGCGAGGATGTCACCGCCATGGGGTTCGTCCAGCTTCATCGCCCGGATGGCCACGGTCACCATCTCGGTACCCGAGCGCTCCAGGGCGGCGACCATGGTGGCGGCGTCGGGGTACTTCCCCGTGCCCAGGAAGAGCCGCGACCGGAAGACCCGCCCGCCGATCACCAGCGGGTCACCGGCGGGATCATAGGGACGGGCCGCGTCCGTCTGTTCGGCCCCGTGCTCGCCGCCGGCCATGGGCCGGACCACCTCCACCCGGGCGCCGTCCCGCAGGGGCCAGGTTTCCCCTTATACCCATCTCCGCGCCCACCAGGCAGGCAGAAAAATCG
>QGUQ01000227.1 GCA_003242195.1 Bacillota bacterium
ACCGTCGGCAATCCCGTCCGTAACCTGCCCGTTGGGCCTTGGTGCCACGGCAGGTTTTTTTCTGCGGTTCCGGGAGGCAGCGACGTGTACCTGAAGCGGTTGGAACTGTACGGGTTCAAGTCCTTCGCCGACCGCACCCGCCTGGAGTTCGGGCCGGGCATCACGGCCATCGTCGGCCCCAACGGCAGCGGCAAGAGCAACCTGGTGGACGCCGTTCGCTGGGTCTTGGGCGAGCAGAGCGCGCGCCAGCTGCGCGGCAGCAGGATGGAGGACGTGATCTTCGCCGGCACCGAGACCCGGAAGGGGGTCGGCCTGGCGGAGGTCGTCCTGGTGCTGGACAACGAGGACGGCCGCCTGCCCGTCGAGTTCTCGGAGGTCACCATCGCCCGTCGCGTCGACCGGGCCGGCGGCAGCGACTACCTGTTGAACGGGACCCGGGTGCGGCTCAAGGACGTTCAGGAGCTCCTCTACGACACGGCCATCGGCCGTGAGGCCTACTCCATCGTGGGGCAGGGCAAGATCGACGAGGTACTCAGCGCTCGGGACGAGGATCGGCGTGGGCTCATCGAAGAGGCGGCAGGGATCGTCCGCTACAAGGCGCGCAGGCGCGAGGCCCTGCGGCGGCTGGAAGAAGCGGAACAGCGCCTGGTCCGCCTGCGGGACATCCTCCGGGAGCTGGACGACCGCCTGGCCGGGCTGACCGAGCAGGCCAAGAAGGCCCACATCTACCGCCAGCTCAGGGCCGAGCTGGTGGAGCTGGAGACCCGCCTCTACGCGGCCCAGGCCCGGGAGGCGGAGCGGCGCCTGGAGGAGCGCCGCCGGGCGGCCGAGGCCGTCCGCCGGGAGGCGGAGGCGCTGCGGTCGGAGCTGGAGGCCGTGGAGGCCGAGCGTTCCGCCCGCCGCCGGGAGGCCCAGGAGCGCGAGGGGGCTTTGGAGGCCGCGCGCACGGCGCTGCTGGAGGCCGAGAGGCTGTTGGAGTCCCTGCGCACGCGGGATGCGGTCTTGGCCGAGCGGTCGACCCAGCTGGCGGAGCAGGAGCAGCGCCTGCGCAGCCAGCTGGACGAGCTGAAGCGGCGGCTGGTGGAGCAGTCCAGCTCCGGTCGCCAGGTTGAAGAGCGGCTGGCGGCTCTCGAGCGGGAACTGGCCGCCGCGCGCGAGGAACGGGCGCAGCGCGAGCGGGAGCGGGAGGCCTGCCGGCAGGCGGTGGAGAAGGCCGAGGGCGCCCTGGCGTCTGCCCGGGAGGAACTGTTCGCCGCCCTGCAGCAGGCCAGCGCCCTGCGCAACGAGCGTCAGGCGCGGGAGCGCGAGCGCGCCCAGGCCGAGCAGCGGGGCAAGCGGCTGGCCGAGCGGGCGCGGCAACTGGGGGAGGAGCGCCAGCGCCTCCGCCAGGAGATGGAGGCCGCCGCCCGCCGCGTGTTGGATCTGGCCGCCGAGGCCGAAGTGGCCGCGGCGGAAGAACGGCGGTGGCAGGAAGGCCGCCAGGCAGCACGGGCGGAGGCGGCGGAGGCGGCGCGCCGTGTCCAGCGGTTGCGGCAGCAGCTGGGGGAGACCCGCTCCCGCCTCCGGCTCCTGGAGGAGATGCGGCGGGAGCACGAGGGGTTCTTCGAGGGCGTCCGCGCCGTCCTGGCCGGCCGCGATGCCGGCGATCCCGCCTTCGCGGAGGTGCGGGGGGCGGTGGCGGAGCTGATCCGCGTGGACCCGCGACTGGAACGGGCCATCGAGGTCGCCCTGGGACCCGCGCTGCAGCACGTGGTGACGGAGACGGCAGCCGGGGCCGAGCGGGCCATCGAGGCGCTGAAGCGGGCGCGGGCGGGCCGTGCCACCTTCCTTCCCCTGGACACCATCCGGCCCGGGGAGCCGCGGCCCGAGGACCGCGGCTTGGCCCGGCAGCCGGGGGCGGTGAGCTGGGCCATCGACGCGGTGGAGTTCGACCCCTCCCTGCGGCCCGCCATGGCGAACCTTCTGGGCCGCATCCTCATCGCCGCCGACCTGCCGGCGGCACGGCGCTTGGCGGCCCTCTCCGGCTACCGGTACCGGATCGTCACCCTGGAGGGCGACGTCGTCCATCCCGGCGGCGCCATGACCGGCGGCCACGAACGGCGCCGGCGGGAGGCCCCGGGCCTTCTCGGGCGGGAACGGCAGATCGAGTCTCTGCGCCAGCAGTTGGATGAGATCGCCCGCCAGCTGCAGGAGGCGGAGGAGGCCCGCCGGGCCGCAGAGGAGCAGGCGATCCGGGCCGAGGCCCGCATCGAGGAGCTGCGCGGGTTGCGCCACCGCCGGGAGGTGGCGCGGGCGGAGGTGGAGCAGGCGCGGGCCGCTGCCGCCCGCCAGCTGGCCCGGGTCGAGGCGAGCCTGGCCGAGGTGCAGGCGGAGCTGGACGACCTGGCGCGGGCCGGCGCTCCCCAAGCGGAAGCGGCCATTGCGGAGCAACTGGCGGCCGCCGAGGAGCGGAGGCGGGCCGCCGAGGAAGGGGTGGCGAAGGCGGAGGCGGTGCTGGCGGCCGCACGGGCCGACCTGGAGCGGGCGAGCGCTGCCGCGGCCCAGGCCGCCGCCCGCTGCGACACCCTGGCACGGGAACGGGCGCTCGTGGCCGAGCAAGCGGAACGGGCCCGCCGTGACGGCGGCCGGCTGGCCGCGGAGGTGGAGCGGCTCCAGGCCGAGGTGGCCCGCCTGGCGGGCGAGCGCCACTCCCTGGCGGGTGAACGGGAAGGGCTGGCGGCACAGCAGGAGCGTCAGGCGGCGGAGGTCGCCGCCCGCCGGGAGGAGCTGGCGCGGCTGCTGGAGGCTCGCGACCGGGCCGCCCAGCGGGCGGAGGAACTGGAAGGTCGCGCGGAGGAGGCCCGGCGGCGGCTGGACCGGTTGGGCGAGCGGCTTCGCCACCTGGAGGTCGAGGTCGCCCGCCTGGAGAGCGAGCGGGATCGCCTCCGTGCCCGCCTGGTGGAGGAGTATGGCGTCCACGCCCTCGATGCGGCCGGTGCGGACCAGGAGGGCGTCCAGAACTGGCAGGCGGCGGAGCGCCGCGCCAGGGAGCTCCGCCGCCGGATGGCAGAACTGGGCGACGTCAACCTGGCCGCCGTGGAGGAGCACGAGCGCGTGTGCGAGCGCTACGCCTTCCTGGAGCGTCACTGCCAGGACCTGGAGCGGGCGCGGGAGGACCTGCGGGCGGTCATCGCCGAGATGGACCGCGAGATGGAGCGGCTGTTCCGGGTGGCCTACGACCGGCTGCGGGAGGAATTCCGCAAGGTGTTCCGCGAGCTCTTCGGCGGCGGCCACGCGGACCTGGTGCTGGGCGAGGGGGATGCCCTGGAGGCGGGCGTGCAGATCGTGGCCCAGCCGCCGGGGAAGAAGCTGCAGCACCTGTCGCTCCTCTCCGGCGGCGAGCGGGCCCTGACGGCCATCGCCCTGCTGCTGGCCCTGATCCGCGTCAAGCCGACGCCCTTCTGCCTGCTGGATGAGATCGACGCCGCCCTGGACGACCGCAACGTGGAGCGGTTCGCCCGGTACCTGAGGCGGTTCACGGACACCCAGTTCATCGTCATCACCCACCAGAAGGCGACCATGGCCGCCGCCGACACCCTGTACGGCGTCACCATGCCGGAATCGGGCGTCTCGCGGATCGTCTCGGTGCGCCTTGCCGACGTGGCGGCCGGCGGGGAGGCGAGCGCCGCGGGGGCGACGACCGGCGGCGGGGGACGGCGGGAGGTGAACGCGGGATGATCTGGCAACGGCTGCGGGCCACCCTGGCGCGAACCCGCGAGCAGTTGGCAGGCCGCGTACGGGCGGTGGTCCGGGGCGCGGCCCTGGACGAGGACCTCTACGAGGAACTGGAGGCCGTACTGATCACGGCGGACGTGGGCGTGGCCACCACCCAGCGC
>QGUQ01000228.1 GCA_003242195.1 Bacillota bacterium
CCCGCGTGAGCTCTACCCTTTTATTTGCGGGGCGCGGTAGGTTTGGATAAAGGGCAGGGTCCCGGAAGCTGCCCTGCCCGTCCCGCCGCCGGTGGACTACCGCGACGAGCTGGAGCTGGTGGTGGAACTGCGCCAGCTCACGCCCACCCGCATGGACTTCGCCTATCGGCTGCGCAACGCCGCCGGGCAGCCGGTGGCGGAGGGCGAGACGCGTCACGCCTTCATCGACGGGCGCGGCCGCCCCATCAACCTGCGCAAGGCCCGGCCGGACCTGTGGCAGCGCCTGGCGGTGCTGGGGGAGCCGGCATGAGCGCGCACGGGGACGGCGTCGCGGGCATCGCCGCGGAGCTGGAGCGGCTGGCCGCGGGAGATCCCGCCCTGGCCGCGTTGCCGAGGCAGTTGGAGCCCTTGCTCGACCTCCTCCGCCAGGTGGAGGCCGGCGCCACCCTTGACGTGTGGATCGAGTTCGGGGGCGGGCACGTGGTCGTCGCCGACGTGGCCGCGGGACACCGCGGGATCGTCCGTGACGCCGCGGGTCCGGGCCTGGGCCTGGAGGGGACCGGCGGCGAGCTGGTGGTGTTGCTTCACCACATCCAGGGCGTGCGTCGTGACCACTATACGGGTGGCGTGCGCGTGCTGCTGGCCACCGGCGAGTCCCTGTGGTTCCGGGTGGTTCGTCCCGGTCACAGCGGGCTGTCCCGGCCACCGCGGCCGGCCCGGTCGTAGGCGCCGCGCCGGCGCCACCGGCAACTTTCCGGCGGCGCTTTTTCCTGTTATCGTGAGGACGGTGTGAGTACCACGGCGAGGTGATCCCTTCATGCCCCTGGTGACGGGTATCGAACTGCTGCAGGACGCCCAGCGGCGCGGCTACGCCGTGGGCGCCTTCAACGTCAACAACATGGAGATCATCCAGGCGATCATCGCCGCCGCGGAGGAGGAGCGCTCGCCCGTCATCCTGCAGGCGAGCCAGGGCGCCATCAAGTACGCGGGTATCCGGTACATCCGGGCGCTGGTCATGGCCGCGGCTGAAGAGGCCAAGGTCCCCATCTGCCTGCACCTGGACCACGGCCCCAGCTTCGAGCAGGTCATGGAGTGCCTCCGCTACGGCTTCACCTCGGTGATGTTCGACGGCTCGCACCTCCCCTATGAAGAGAATGTCCGCCTGACGGCCAAGGCGGTGGAGGCCGCCCACGCCGTCGGTGTCTCGGTAGAGGGCGAGCTGGGCAAGATCGGCGGCGTCGAGGAAGACATCCGCGTCGAGGACTGGGACATGGTGCTGACCGACCCCGAGACGGTGCCCGACTTCGTCGAGCGCACGGGTGTCGACTACCTGGCGGTGGCCATCGGCACCAAGCACGGCTTCTACAAGGGCGAGCCGAAGCTGGACTTCCAGCGGCTGGCGCGCATCCACGAGCTGATGCCCAACCTGCCCCTGGTGCTCCACGGCGGCAGCGGCATCCCGGAGGAACACATCCGGCGGGCCATTCCCCTCGGCGTCCGCAAGATCAACATCGATACCGAGCTGCGGGCGGCCTTCGTCGGCAAGGCGCGGGAGATCATGGAGGCCAAGCCCGAGGAGATCGATCCCCGCAAGATCCTGGGTCCGGCCCGGGAGGCCATGAAGGAAAAGGTCAAGGAGAAGATGCGGCTCTTTGGCTCGTCGGGCAAGGCGTGACGGCGGGACGCCCCTCCGTACGGTGACGCCGCGCACCAAGGGGGAACCGGCCGGCGGAGGCACTGCAGCGGGGGAACGGGCAAACGGGGGAACGGAACGGCCATGGAACGAGAGCTGACACTGGAATTCGTGCGCGTCACGGAGGCCGCGGCCCTGGCCGCGGCCCGCTGGATGGGGCGCGGTGACAAGAACGCCGCCGACGGGGCGGCCGTGGATGCCATGCGGGCGGTGTTCGACACCGTGGACATCCGCGGCACCGTGGTCATCGGCGAGGGCGAGATGGACGAGGCACCGATGCTCTACATCGGCGAACAGGTGGGTAGCGGCAAGGGACCCGAGGTGGACGTGGCGGTGGATCCCCTGGAGGGGACGAACCTGGTGGCCAAGGGCCTGCCGGGCGCCATCGCCGTCCTGGCCGTGGCACCCCGCGGCTGCCTGTTGCACGCGCCCGACATGTACATGGAGAAGATCGCCGTGGGCCCGCAGGCAGCGGGCCACATCGACATCGAGCGCCCCATCGAGGAGAACCTGCAGGCGGTGGCGCGGGCGCTGGGCAAGCGGGTCGAGGAGGTGACCGTGATCATCCTCGACCGCCCGCGGCACGCCGACCTCATCGCCCGCATCCGGCGGGCCGGCGCCCGCATCCGGCTCATCTCCGATGGCGACGTCTCGGCCGCCATCGCCACCGCCCTGGAGGATACCGGCATCGACCTCATGGTGGGGATCGGCGGCGCCCCCGAAGGGGTGCTGGCGGCGGCCGCCCTCTACTGCCTGGGCGGCGAGCTGCAGGGGCGGCTGTGGCCGGAAGACGACGAGGACCGCAAGCGCATGCGGGCCATGGGCATCGAGGAGGCCCGGGTCCTGCGCATCGAGGACATGGTGCGCGGGGAGGACGTGATCTTCGCCGCCACCGGCATCACCAGCGGGGAGATGCTCAAGGGGGTCCGCTTCACCGGCAGCGGGGCCTGGACCCACTCCGTGGCCATGCGTTACCGCACGGGCACGGTGCGCTTCGTCGAGGCCCTGCACCGCCTGGACCGCAAGCCGGTGATCGGCCCCTACGTCGGAGGAACGGGCGGTGCCACCGGGGCAGCCGGCGACGGCGGGGGAGGGACGGGCGTATGACGGGGGCGAAGCAGCCGCCGCTCGAGGAACGAAGGGAGTCCACCCTCCGCTGGTTGCGTGCCGAGGTGGAGCGGGAGGGCGACTTCCGCCGGCTGGCGCAGGCCATCTGCACCCATCTCTACCGCAACTACGAGCATTATTCTTGGGTGGGCATCTACATGATCGAGGGCGACCGGCTCAAGCTCTGGGCCTGGGACGGTCCCCAGCCCACCCAGCACGTGGAAATCCCGCTCCACGCCGGTCTCTGCGGCTGGGCTGCCTCCACGGGACAGATCGCCAACGTCCCCGACGTCAGCAAGGACGAGCGCTACCTGCAGTGCTTCGCTTCCTGCAAGTCGGAGATCGTGGTGCCCATCGCCCATGGGGGGCGGGTCTTCGGCGAGATCGACATCGACGGCGATCAGCTGGCCGCCTTCGACGGAGACGATGAACGTTTCCTCCAGCAGATCTGCGACCTGCTGGGGGCCCGCTATGCGGCCACGGGCGCCCCGTGACCGTTCCGGGCTTCGTGTTGACCGGGTGTGTCGGGCGGCGAGACGATAGGATACGGAGGTGGGCAGCATGGCCGGTAAGCGCGTGGCGATCCTGGTGGACGACCTCTACGAGGACCTGGAGCTCTGGTACCCCTACTACCGCCTGCTGGAGGCCGGCCACCAGGTGGACCTGGTAGGCCACGAGAAGGACCGGGTTTACAACAGCAAACACCACTATCCGGCCAAGGCCGACCGGGCCGCGGCCGAGGTCACGGCCGACGAGTACGACGGCGTCGTCATCCCCGGCGGCTACGCGCCGGACAAGATGCGTACCAAGGAGGCCATGGTCCGGTTCGTTCGCGAGATGAACGAGCGGGGCAAGCTGGTGGCGGCCATCTGTCACGCCGGCTGGATGCTGGTCTCGGCGGACATCCTGCGCGGGCGGCGGGCCACCAGCGTCCGGGCCATCCGTGACGACATGCGCAACGCCGGCTGCGAGTGGGTCGACGAGGAGGTCGTGGTGGACGGCAATCTCGTGACCTCCCGCACCCCGGTGGACCTCCCGGCGTACATGAAGGCCATCCTCGCCAA
>QGUQ01000229.1 GCA_003242195.1 Bacillota bacterium
CCGCGAGCTGGCGGCGCGGTGCGATTACCCGCTCCACCTGGGCCTCACCGAAGCGGGCATGGGGATGAAGGGCATCGTCGCCACCACGGCCGGCCTGGCCGTGCTCCTGCAGGAGGGCATCGGCGACACCATCCGCGTCTCGCTGACGCCGGCCCCCGGCAGCGACCGTGCCGAGGAGGTCCGGGTGGCCCAGCAGATCCTCCAGTCCCTGGGCCTGCGTTCCTTCATGCCCCAGGTCACCTCGTGCCCGGGTTGCGGGCGCACGGCCAGCACCTTCTTCCAGGAGATGGCGCGGGACGTGATGGCCTACATCCAGCGGCGCATGCCCGAATGGCGGCAGCGGTACCCGGGCGTGGAGAACCTGCGGGTGGCCGTCATGGGTTGCGTCGTCAACGGGCCGGGGGAGAGCCGCCATGCCGACATCGGCATCTCCCTGCCCGGCACCTTCGAGGAGCCGACGGCGCCCGTATACATCGAGGGCGAGAAGAAGGCCACCCTGCGCGGCGACGACATCGTCCCGCGCTTCCTGGAGATCCTGGAGGATTACGTGGAGCGGCGCTTCGGCCGTCGCGAGACGGCGCGGGAACGAACCGCCGGCCCGTCGGCCGGCCCGGCGGCGCGGTGATCGGGGGGTGGGGTGCGGTCGGGCCGCCGGGGCATCTTGCCGGGGACGGCGGGGCATGGTATAAAAGGGCCACGATGGCAGCGGCCGTGCCGGCCTTTCGTCCTTTTCGGGGCGAAAGGCTTTTTTCGCGACACAGCCGGTGCCGGCACGCCAAGGCGCCAGGCGGAACATGCCGAGGGGAGGGCGGAGCGGATGCGGTGGAGCCGTCTGCTGGTGCCCACGCTGCGCGAGGACCCGGCCGAGGCCGAGATCGCCAGCCACCGCCTGATGTTGCGGGCGGGCTTGATCCGCCGGGTGGCGGCGGGCATCTACGAGTGGTTGCCGCTGGGTCGCCGGGCGGTGGCGAAGGTGGAGGCCATCGTCCGGGAGGAGATGAACCGCAAGGGCGGGCAGGAGGTGGGGCTGCCCATCGTCCAGCCCGCTGAGCTCTGGCGCGAGACGGGCCGGTGGGCGGAGTACGGCGAGGAGATGTGGCGGCTGCGGGACCGGCATGGCCGCGAGTACTGCCTCGGTCCCACCCACGAAGAGATCATCACCGATCTGGTGCGTGCCACGGTCAACTCGTACCGGCAGCTGCCCTTGCTCCTGTACCAGATCCAGAACAAGTACCGCGACGAGATCCGCCCCCGTTTCGGCGTCATGAGGGCGCGGGAGTTCGTGATGAAGGACGCCTATTCCTTCGACGCCGACGTGGAGGGCATGGAGCGCAGCTATGCCGCCATGGACGACGCCTACCGGCGGATCTTCAGCCGGTGCGGTCTGGTGTTCCGAGCCGTGGCCGCCGACCCGGGGGCCATCGGCGGGTCGGGTACCCACGAGTTCATGGCCCTGGCGGACTACGGCGAGGCGCTGATCGTATATTGTGACGCGTGCGGCTACGCGGCCAACGTGGAGAAGGCCACCAACCGCCTGGCGCCGGCCTCCGACGAGGAGCCGCGGCCCCTGGAGAAGCGGCCCACGCCGGGCATCCGCACCATCGCGGAACTGGCCGAGGCCACGGGGATTCCCGCGGACCGCCAGATCAAGATCCTGTTCTACTGGGCCATCCGGGAGAACGAGGAACCGGAGCTGGTGGCGGCGCTGGTCCGGGGCGACCGGGAGCTCAACGAGGTCAAGCTGAAGAATGCCACCGGTGCCCTGGAAGTGCGCATGGCCGACCGCGAGGACGTGCTCCGCGTCGCCGGCGTTCCTACGGGCTCGGCGGGGCCGGTGGGGTTGCGGGGCGTGCGGGTCCTGGCCGACGAGGAGGTCATGGCCCTGCGCAACACCGTCTGCGGCGCCAACGAGGAAGACTACCACCTCTTCAACGTCAACCCCGGGCGGGACTTCGTCCCCGATCAGGTGACGGACCTGCGGACCGTCGGGGAAGGTGACGCCTGTCCCCAGTGCGGAACACCCATGGCGTCGGCCCGCGGCATCGAGGTCGGGCAGATCTTCAAGCTCTGGACGAAGTACAGCGAGGCCTTGGGCTGCACCTTCAAGGACGCCGACGGCCAGGAACGGCCCATGCTCATGGGTTGCTACGGCATCGGCGTCACCCGCACGGTGGCGGCGGTCATCGAGCAGCACCACGACGAGCGGGGCATCATCTGGCCCATGTCGGTGGCGCCGTACCACGCGGTGGTGGTGCCCGTCAACATCCGCGACGACGCCCAGCGGGACGTGGCGGAACGGGTCTACCGGGAGCTGCTGGACGCCGGCGTGGAGGCCGTGCTCGACGACCGAGACGAGCGGCCGGGCGTGAAGTTCAACGACGCCGACCTCATCGGGTTCCCGCTGCGCGTCACGGTGGGGCCTCGCGGCCTGGCCGAGGGGCGGGTGGAGATCACCGAGCGGGCGACCGGCGCGACGGAGTCGGTGCCCATCGACGAGGCTGCCCGTACGGTCGCCCAGAAGGTGCAGGCGGCCCTGGACGAGCTCAATCGCCGCGACGGGTCCTTGGGCAAGCGCCAGGCATAAGGGGGCCCGTGCCGGTCCGGATACCGGGAGGCGGTGCGGCGTGCGGCCGGAGGCGACGCTGGCGGATCTCCAGAACCTGGCCCTGTCCCTGGCCCTGGGCCTGCTGGTGGGCCTGGAGCGGCACCGGGCCGGGAAGGAGCTGGGCATGCGCACCTTTGCCTTCACCGCCCTGGCCGGCACGCTGGCCGCGTCGGTGGAGCCGGCCTACCGGCTGGCCTTCATGCTGGCCGTCCTGGGCTTCACGGCCTTGCTGGTGGTGGTCAACAGCTGGCAGAACCTGAGGGCCCAGGAGAGCGTGGAGATCACCACCTCCGTCGCCCTGCTGCTGACGGCCCTGAACGGCATGTTGGTGGGGCACGGGGAGATCTTCACGCCCGTGGCCGCCACCCTGCTCATGGTCCTCCTCCTTTCCTGGAAGGAGGAACTGGTGGGGTGGACGGCCCTGGTGTCCAGGGACGAGGTCCACGCGGCCATCTACCTGGGCGTGATCAGCTTCGTCATCCTGCCCGTCCTGCCGCGGGAGCCCGTGGACCCGTGGGGCTTGTTCGACCTGCGCCGGGTGTGGTTCATGGTCGTCCTGATCTCCGCCATCGGCTTCGCCAACTACGTCCTGCTGCGGGTCTACGGCGCGCGGGGCGTCGCCTACACGGGATTCCTGGGCGGGCTCGTCAACAGCACCGCCACGGTGGCGGAGATGGCGGTGAAGGTGGGGCAGCATCCCCAGCTGGAGCGCTATGCCTTTCGCGGCGTGATGCTGGCCAAGGCGGCGATGTTCCTCCGCAACGGCCTGATCCTGGGGCTGTTCGCCCCCGCGGCGCTGCCCCACGGGTTGCTGCCGGTGGCCCTGATGACGCTGGTGACCCTCGTCCTGGCGGCGCGGGCGGGTGACGCGGCCGGGAAGGAGCCCCCCGCGGTGCGGCTGGCGTCCCCCTTCTCCCTGCGGTCGGCCCTGGAGTTCGGCCTCCTGTTCCTGATTCTCAACGTGGTCGCCACCCTGGGCCAGCGGCACCTGGGGGCGGCGGGCTTCTACGTGGTGAGCCTGTTGGGCGGGATGGTGTCCAGTGCCTCCAGCGCCGCCACCGCCGCCAACCTGGCCGCCCAGAGCCGGATCGCCACCGACCAGGCGGCCTACGGGACCGTCCTGGCGTCGGTGGCCAGCGCCCTGGTGCTGGTACCCATCACCCGGCGAGGCGCCCGCGGTACGGGGCTGACCCGGCGCCTTGTGATGGCCATCGGCTGGATGCTGCTGGCGGGCGTGGTGGCCTGGGCGATCAAT
>QGUQ01000230.1 GCA_003242195.1 Bacillota bacterium
TTTGTTGGTAGTGAGGTGTTGGTCTGTCGGTTGGTCTTTTTTTGGTGGGTGCCGTCGCACGTCCGGTTGACCTCTCCCTTTTTGGGCGGCAGCTTGAGGGTTGTAAAAGCGGACCGTCAAGAGGGGAGGAATGAGGCATGTCCGTCCAGCCGGCTACCACGGGCGCTCCCGCTCCGCAGCCAACGGGAGAGGCGGAGACGACGACCGGCTCGCCGCCCGCCGGCACGGCCGCCCGGCCGCAGGTGCAGCGGCCGCAAGGCGTGCGCCCCGGTCGCCCCGGGGAACTGACCCCGCGCCGCAAGGCGGCGATCCTCATGATCTCCCTCGGGCCGGAGCTGGCCGCGCGGGTGTTCCGGTACCTCCGGGAGGACGAGATCGAGAAGCTGACCCTGGAGATCGCCAACACCGACCGCGTTCTTCCGGACGAACGGGAAGCCGTGCTGGAGGAATGCCGGGACCTGGCCCTGGCCCACTCCTACCTGGCCCAGGGGGGCATCGACTACGCCCGCGAGCTTCTGATCCAGGCCCTGGGCCATCAGAAGGCGATGGACGTCATCGCCCGGCTGACGTCGACCATGCAGGTGCGGCCCTTTGAGTTCATTCGCCGGGTGGGCCCGGACCAGATCCTGAACTTCATCCAGCAAGAGCACCCGCAGACCATTGCCCTGATTCTCGCCTACCTGCACCCGGAGCAGGCGGCGGCGGTCCTGAGCGGGCTGCCGCCGGAGCAGCGGGCCGACGTGGCCCGGCGGCTCGCCCTCATGGAGCGGACGTCGCCGGAGTTGCTGCGTGAGGTGGAGCGGGTGTTGGAGCGCAAGCTGTCCTCGGTCCTGGGGGACGAGACCACCGCGGCCGGCGGGCTGCAGGCGGTGGTGCAGGTCCTGAACCACGTGGACCGCGGCACGGAGCGGAGCATCATGGAGGCCCTGGAGGTCAGTGATCCCGAGCTGGCCGAGGAGATCAAGAAGCGGATGTTCATGTTCGAGGACATCGTGCTTCTGGACGACCGCTCGGTGCAGCGCGTCCTGCGCGAGGTCGACCTCAACGAGGACCTGCCGCTGGCCCTCAAGGCCGCCAGCGAGGAGGTCCGCCAAAAGATCTTCCGCAACCTGTCCCACCGGGCAGCCGAGATCTTGCAGGAAAACCTGTCCTACCTCGGCCCCGTGCGCCTCCGCGACGTCGAGGAAGCGCAGCAGAAGATCGTCAACATCATCCGGCGGCTGGAGGAAGAGGGCGAGATCGTGATCGCGCGGGGTGGCCAGGATGAGGTCATCGTTTGATCCCCTGCGCCCCAGGCGCCTCGCATCGGTCCCGCGGGCCGGCACCGGCTCCGTGCCCGCCCCCGCCCCGGAGGGAGGAGCCGTCGCGACCGCCGCGCCCGCGGCGGCGACGGGCGACGGTGGGCCGACCTGCCACCGGTGGGCGCCCCCGTCCTGGGCGGAACTCCCTGTCGCCGGTGGGGGAGCCCGTGGGACCAGGGCGGCCAAGGCCGGGGCCCCGCCGGGTCGGGATCGCGCCGGCGCCTGCCGGGCCGGGGGGATGCCGGCGGCGGGCCGCGGTGGCGGGGCTGGCCCCGCCACCGCGGGACGCCTGCTCCTGGAGGCGGAGGAACGGGCGCGGCAGGTGCTTTCGCAAGCCCGGGAGGAGGCGCAGCGTCTCCTGGCGGAGGCCCGGGCGGAGGCCGGGAAGGTGCGGGAGCAGGCCCGGCGGGAGGGGTACGAGGAGGGCCGGAGGGAGGCCGCCCAAGAGCTGGCCGTCGAGCGCCAGCGCCTGGAACGGGAGTGGTCCCGGCGCCGGGAGGAGCTGGAGAAGGCCTACAGGCAGCTGGTGGCCGCCACCCGGGAGGACGTGCTGGAACTGGCCTTCGCCGTGGCCCGGCGCATCGCGGGCGAGGCCCTGGCGGCGGATCCCGAACGGCTGCGGGAACGAATCGATGAAGCCCTGGGCCGGCTGGCCGTGGAGGGAGCCCGGGTGCTCCTCCACCCGGACACCGCCGCGAGTCTGACCCGCTGCGGCCCCCTGCCGGCGGGCGTAGAAGTGGTGGCCGACGCCACGATGGCGCCGGGGGACTTCGTCATCGACTCGCCCCGCGGCGGCGTCGACGGGCGGGTCGATAGCCAAATTGCGCGGCTGCGGACGGCCGTGGCCGAGGAGGTCGGAACCCCATGAGCGGGGCGTTGTTGGACACGCCGCGGCTGGTGGCGGCCGTGTCGCGGACGGAACCGCGGCGGTTCGAGGGCCGGATCGAAAACGTCATCGGCCTGGCCGTGGAGTCGCGGGGTCCGGTCAGCTCCCTGGGCGAGTTGTGCTGGATCGAGCGGGACGGCCTGCCGCCCGTCCCCGCCGAGGTGGTGGGGTTCCGCGGTGCCCGCACCCTGCTCATGCCCCTGGACGAGCCCCGGTCCATCCGGCCCGGCAACCGGGTGGTCGCCACCGGCCGCGGGTTTGCGGTCCCCGTGGGGGAGGGGCTGCTGGGTCGGGTGCTGGACGGCCTGGGCCGGCCCATCGATGGCGAGGGTCCCGTTGTGCCCGAGGCCTGGTATCCGGCGGAGGGCGAGCCGGCGTCGCCCCTGCGGCGTCGGCCCATCCGCGAGCCCCTGCCCGTGGGCGTGCGCTGCATCGACGCCCTGCTCACCTGCGGCCGCGGGCAGCGGGTCGGCATCTTCGCCGGCAGCGGCGTCGGCAAGAGCACCCTGCTGGCCATGATGACCCGCAACACGGCGGCGGATGTGGTGGTCGTGGGGCTGATCGGCGAGCGCAACCGCGAGGTGCGGGAGTTCGTCGAGCATCACCTGCGGGGCGCCCGGGAGCGGACGGTGGTCGTGGCGGCCACCGCCGATCGGCCCGCCCTGGTGCGGATCAAGGCGGCCCAGGTGGCGACGGCCATCGCCGAGTTCTTCCGCGACCGGGGGCGGCACGTGCTGCTGGTCATGGACTCCATCACCCGCTTCGCCATGGCGCAGCGGGAGGTGGGTTTGGCGGTGGGCGAGCCCCCCGCCACCCGCGGCTACCCGCCGTCGGTGTTCGCCGCCCTGCCGCGGCTACTGGAGCGGGCCGGTACCGGCCCCGAGGGGAGTATCACGGGCTTCTACACGGTCCTCGTGGATGGCGACGACCTCAACGAGCCCGTGGCCGATGCCGTCCGGGGCACCCTCGACGGTCACATCGTGCTGTCGCGGCGCCTGGCGGAGGAGGGACTCTACCCGGCCATCGACGTGCTGGCCAGCGTCAGCCGGTTGATGCCCGATCTGGTCAGCGCCGACCAGCTGGCCGCCGCCCAGGAGGTGCGCCGGCTGCTGGGGGCTTACCGGGAGGCGCGGGACCTGGTGGAGATCGGCGCATACCAGCGGGGCACCAACCCCGACGTGGACCGGGCGCTGGAGCGCATGCCGGCCATCCGGGCCCTCCTGTCGCAGCGCCGTGACGAGGCTTGCTCCTTCGAGGAAGCGGTCGAGCAGCTGCTGACGGTGGCCGGCGGGCGGGCGGCGGAGGTGGCACGGGCATGAGAGGGAGCGCTTTCCGGCTGCAACGAGTGCTGGACGTGACCCGGCTACGGACCCGAAGCCACCTTGCCGAACTGGCGGCCTGGCAGCGCCGGGCGGCGGCGGCCCGGGAGGAGGCCGGGGTCCTGGCCCGGAGCCGAGCCGACGCCGAGCAGGCGCTGCGTACTCCGGGCGGAGGCGCCGTGCCGGCGGTGGAACTCCAGGCCCGCTGGCGGCAGGTGGAGGAACTCCGCCGGCGGGAGGAGGACGCCCGCGGTCGGGCTGCTGCCCTGGAGCGGGAGGCCGGCAAGCGGCTGGAGGCGGCCCTCGCCAGCCGCCGCGAGGAGGAAGCCCTGGTCCGCCTCGAGC
>QGUQ01000231.1 GCA_003242195.1 Bacillota bacterium
GCGCCAGCACGCCGGCCGGATCGTGGCCGAGGCCGAGCGGCTCGGCCGGCTGATCCAAGACCTGTTCGACGTGGCCCGTATCGAGGCGGGTCAGCTGGATGTGCGGCTGCGGCATCTCGATGCGGGCCGCTGGCTGGCGGAAACCCTGCCCGGGCTCGAGGCGCTGGCCCGGCAACACGGAGCCTCCTTCCAGGCCTCCCTCGTTCCGGGGCTGGAAGGGGTGGCGGTGGAGGCCGATCCCGACCGGCTGGGCCAGGTGGTGACCAACTTGGTGGGCAACGCCGCCCGCCACGCGGGCCCGGGCGGCCGGGTGCGCTTGTCCGCCCGGGTGGAGGGCGGTCTCCTGCACGTCGAGGTGGCGGACGACGGCCCGGGCATCGATCCCGCCGACCTGCCCCATGTCTTCGATCCTTTCTACCGGGGCAGCGCTGCGGCGCGCGGCCGGGGCGCCGGGCTGGGTCTGAGCATCGCTCGGGCCATCATCGAGGCACACGGCGGGAAGATCGAGGCCTTCTCGCGGCCCGGTGAGGGGGCCGCCTTCCGGTTCGTCCTGCGGCTGGCGCCGGGCAGCGGCCCCAGCGCCGGTGCCGGGACGGAGGGCGGCGCTCCGGTGGTGGGGGAATGACCGCGGCCGGTGCGAACGGGCCCGCCGGGCCGCGGGCGGGGCCCTACCGGCCCCGCCCTGCGGCTTGGGCAGCCTGAGCGCCGCCCCCCTTCCCTCAGATCCCGGGGGAACGCTCCGACATAGCGCGACCGGTTTGGCGGTCAGGACGCGCCGACCGAGGCGCCCACTGCTCCCGCCTGCGGGGTGGCGGGCTCGTTCCCGTGGTTCCCAGGCTCCGCCGGGGTGCGGGTCCCGGCCCGTTCCCGCAGGAGCTCCCGGACCTTGGCCCTCACCTCGGCCGGCTTCAGCCCGAGCCGGTCCATCACCTGCCGCCAGTCGCCCAGCTTCCGGCGTAGCTGGCGGATCTCGTCGAGGGGCTTGCCGCTCAGTTCGGCCAGCGCCTGGGCGACGACCGCGTTGAACCGGGCGCCATGGCGACCGTGCCCGAACCCGGCGGCACGAACCTCACGAATGCCCGCCAGCACCGCGCGGAGCTCCGAGGCCGACACCCCCGCCGCCTCGAGTACCGCCTCCAGGCCATCATCCCGGACGGCCTGGCGGAGCTCGGCGGGCGACTTGCCCGTCTTGCCCGCCAGGTAGGCCAGGACCAGGGGCCCGGCAACGGGGCCGGTGACCTTGTCGCCCGTGTCCGGCCGGCCAGCGACGCCGTCGGATCCCGCCGCCAGGACCGAGAAGCCGCCGTACAGCAGCAGGCCGGCGACCACGCCCGCGGCGACGACGATGCGCAGCGCGCGCATCCTTTCACCTCCCGTCTCTAGCCTGCCGTCCGGGTGTTACGAGAGTTTAAACGGGAGGCAAAAAAGTAGCCTTGCCGGTGCCCACCCTGCCGGGGCAGGGGACGGCCCGCGGGCGGGGAATCAGGGCGATAATCGCGTCCCGCCGGGGCGGGACGGCGATGACCGAACCCGCCGTCAGGCGCGGAGGGGGGATTTCACTTGCGTTTCGTCCGTTTCCAACGCGGAGCGGAGACACGGCTCGGCCTGGCCGACGTCGACGACAGGGGACGCTGCCGGCGCGTGCTGGACCTGGCGGCCGCACGCCGGCGCTGGGGCGGGCCGCCGGTGCCGGGGGACATGGTCGCCTGGATCGCTCTGGGCGAGGAAGGGGTGGCGGCGGCAAGGCAATGGTGGGAGCGGGCGAGTCAGGTCGCGCCATCGGCAGGCGCACCGGCGGCGCAGGAGGGCGTGGAGCCGGGGGAGGCCCTCTGGTACGAGGCTTCTGCCATCCGCCTGCTGGCGCCCATCGCCCGGCCGCCCAAGAACGTGTTCGCCATCGGTCTCAACTACCGGGAGCACGTGTACGAGTTCAGCGGGCGGGACGTGCCCCCGTACCCCGTTGTGTTCACCAAGGCCGCCAGCGCCATCATCGGCCCGGAGGAACCCATTGAAATCCACCCCGGTGTCACCGGCGCCGTGGACTATGAAGGCGAGCTGGCCGTGGTGATCGGCCGCCGGGGCCGGGGAATCCCGAGGGAGCGGGCGCGAGAGTACATATACGGGTACATGATCCTCAACGACGTCACCGCCCGCGACCTGCAGCGCCGCACGAGCCAGTGGCACCTGGGGAAGAGCCTGGACACCTTCTGCCCCACGGGCCCGTACCTGGTGCACCGCGACGCCGTCGGCTGGCCCGTGGAGCTGGAAGTGCGGACGTGGGTGAACGGCGAATTGCGGCAACACGCCAACACCCGCCAGCTGATCTTCGACATCCCGACGCTGATCGAGACCATTTCGGCGGGTATCACCCTGGAGCCCGGCGACATCATCGCCACCGGTACGCCCAGCGGTGTGGGCATGGGCTTCGACCCGCCCCGCTTCCTCAAGTCCGGGGACGTGGTCGAGATCGAGATCGAGGGCCTGGGCCGGCTGCGTAACCCCGTGCGTTGACGGGCGTGGTGCGCCTCGCGGACAGGCCGGGTGGGGATCCGGCAACCATCGGGGGTGAAGGGCGTGCGGATTGCGGTGATCGGGGCGGGTGGCGTCGGCGGCTACTTCGGGGGTCTGCTGGCGCGGGCGGCCAGCGGCGACACGCCCGCCCTGCCGGGGGGCCGCGTCGGGTTGCTCGCCCGGGGGCGACACCTGGAGGCGATCCGCCGGCAGGGGTTGCACGTCGAGAGCGTGCACGGCGACTTCACGGTGCGGGCGGTGGCCAGCGACCGGGGCCGCGAGCTGGCCGCGGAGCTGGGGGTGACCCCGGCGGAGGGCGCGGACCTGGTCCTGGTGGCGGTCAAGGCCTACAGCCTTCCCGATGCGATGGATGAGATGGAGCCGCTAGTGGGAGCGTCCACAGCCATCCTGCCCCTGATGAACGGCGTCGACCACCTGGATGCCTTGGGGCAGCGATTCGGCAGAGACCGGGTTCTCGGCGGGCTGTGCCACATCGAGTCCGCCATCGCGGCGGCGGGCCGCATCCGGCAGCGCAGCCGGCGGCGGGACATCACCTTCGGCGAGCTGGACGGGCGGGAGACGGACCGCGTCCGGAGGATTGCCGCGACCTTCGCCGCGGCGGGCATTCCCCACCGGGTTTCGGACGACATCGTCAGGGACATGTGGATGAAGCTGATCTTCATCTCCGCCATGGGCGGGATGACGGCGGCTGCCCAGCGCCCCCTGGGGGAGGTACTGGGTAATCCGGCGGGCCGCGAGACCTACGAGCGGATGGTCCGAGAGGCCATCGCCGTGGCCCGGGCGGCCGGCGTCCGGATACCGGCTGACGCTTTCGAGCAGGTGATGGAGACGTCGCTGGGCATGGACCCGCAGATGACGTCGTCGCTGCAGCGGGACCTGGCCGCCGGCCGACCCGTGGAGATCGATGCCCTCTGCGGCGCCGTGGTGCGCTACGGGCGGCGCCACGGCGTGGATACCCCGTGCCAGCAGGCCGTCATGGCCCTCGTGCAATTGCGGGCGGCGGGCGCGGCGTGACCGCACCCGCCACCCGGGTGCGGCCCGTGCCCGTCGGTGCCGCGGGCACGACCCGTACCCGCCATGGGCAGTCCTCGTCAAGAGAGGCCCAGGGGCAGGGAGGGCTCCAGCAGGCGCCCTCGCTTCACGTCCCAGAGCCCAACGGGCGTCAGCCGCGGGCCCGGGAGGTGATTGGCGGTCAGGAACAGCAGCGTGTAAATGGGATCGTGAAAGGGGTGGCCCCGCTCCCGGAGCAGTCGGGCCAGCTCGTCGCAGCGGGCCGCCAGGTCGGCCAGGGGCATGTCGGTCAT
>QGUQ01000232.1 GCA_003242195.1 Bacillota bacterium
GCAGCGTGACATGTGTATACGATACCCAGCCGGACCAGCGCCTCCAGCGGCACGCCCTGGCGAACGGCGGCCCGCAGCACCGGCCAGCCGTTCCAGAAGCCCGCCGGCGAGACGATGGCTCGCACGGGGCGGCCCGTGGCCTTTGCCGCGCCCCAGGCGGCAGCCAGGGCGTAGCCGGGGGTCCCCAGTCGCAGGGGCAGCAGCAACGACCTCGGTTCGGCCACGGGAAGGGCGCTGGCCTCGGTCACGCTGAGGGCGTCGGGGTCGGCCGCGGTAAGCTGGGCATCGAGGCCGGCCGTCCACACGTCGGGCGGGTCCAGTTCCTCCCGCAAGCGGTTCACGGCCCGGCGCCGCTCCTCGGGGCCGGTGGCGCCCAGGTAGGCCTCAGGGCCCCTGGGCTGCTCCAGCTCGGCCGCCACCTTCCGGTCCAGGGAGTCCAGGGCGTGCCGGGAGTCGGCCGCCAGCCCCATCCAGACGGGGAAGTTGCGCCCCAGGCGCTCGTAGTCCCGATCGATATGGATCACACGCCCGGCCAGGTCCAGGTCGCCGTGCTCGACCGGGGAGAGGGTGGTCCCCACCACCAGCACCACGTCCGCGTCCCGCAGCCAGCGCCGGGCCTCGGGGGCGTTCAACCCGTACAACCCGTCGAAGGCCAGCGGGTGCCCTCCCGGCAGCAGGCCGCGACCGGACAGGGTCATGAACACCGGCGCCGCGATGCGCTCCGCCAGGCGCAGCAGGGCATCCCCCGCGGCCACGGCACCGCCCCCGGCCACGATGGCCGGGCGCCGCGCCCGGACCAGTGCCGCCGCCACCTGCTCCAGCCACTGCCTGTCGATGGGCTCGCCCGGCTCCTCAAGCGCTCCCGCTCGCGGATCCGCCGGGGACCGGTCCCCTGGGCGCTGCAGGGGGATGACCTTCGGGGAGAGATCCGGGCCCTGCCCCCGACCGGCGGCCTCCACCCAGGGCGCCAGCGCCTCGTCGGCGATCTCGATCAGGAGGGGTCGCGGCCGGCGCCGGGCCAGGTCGCCGAAAGCCGCCTCGATGACCAGCGGCAGGTCCTCCGGGCGATCGACGCGGGTGTTCCAGCCGACGAACGCCTCCGTGAGGCGCAGGGCGTCGGGCAGGCCGCCCGGTAGGTCACGCCCCGACTCCAGGTCGGCCGCCGAACCGCCCCGCTCCAGGACGATGAGGGGCACGGAATCCGCATCCGCCACCACCAGGGCCGGCAACAGCAGGTTGAGGGCGGCGCCGGACCCCGCCAGAAGGACCGCGGGCCGCCCCGTGGCGCGGGCGGCGCCGTCCGCCGCCGCACCCGCCAGCGCCGCCGGCAGGTCCTCGCCGGCGGCGATCATCGCGGCCGGCCCGAACTCCTCCACCAGAAAACGGATGCCATCCTTCCAGGATGACGTCACGGTCACTGGTCACCACCATTCACTCGTTTCACTCGTCGCCCGCACCATCCCCCGGCTCACCCGGGGCGTCACCGGCGGCCTCCGGCCTGGGCAGGCGGTGGAAGGCACGGTACACCGCCTCGGCCGCCTTGCGGGTCATGCCGGGCACCGCCGCCAGCTCGTCCTCGGTGGCGCGGGCGATGGCGTCCAAGGAGCCGAAGGCCTCCAGCAGCGCCTTGCGCCGCCTGGGGCCGATGCCCGGTACCTCCTCCAGCACCGAGTGCAGGGCCGCCCGCTGGCGCAGCTTGCGATGGTAGGTCAGGGCGAACCGGTGGGCCTCGTCGCGGATGCGCTGCAGGAGGTGCAGCGCCGGAGAATCTCGCGGGATCACGATGGGGTCGGGCCGCCCCGGCGCAAAGACCAGCTCGAACCGCTTGGCCAGTCCGAAGACGGGGATGTCCACGAGGCCCAGCCGGTCCAGGACCTCCACCGCCGCGGAGAGCTGCCCCTTGCCGCCGTCGATGAGGATCATGTCGGGCAGGTCGGCGAAGCCCCCCGCTTCTTCCGGCGTGCTGTCCGGCGACCCCCCGGCTGCGCCTTCCGGCATACCCTCGGACAAACTGCCCAGTAGGCCTTCCGGTGCCGTGGGACGGAGGACGAGCGCCCTATTCGGGGTGCCCACCGCCCTGCCCGGCGCTTTCCTCGCCTCCTCCCGTTCCTGCAGGCCCCGCCGCAGCCTGCGGTACAGGACCTCCTGCATGCTGGCGAAGTCGTTGGGGCCCTCCACGGTCTGGATGCGGAAGCGCCGGTACTCGGACTTGCGGGGCTCGCCGTCGATCATGACCACCATGGAGCCGACGGCCTGGGCGCCCTGCAGGTTGGAGATGTCGTAGCACTCGATGCGCCGCGGCGGTTCCTCCAAGCCCAGGTAGTCGGCCAACTCCTCCAGCGCCCGCCGGGCGCGGTCGTCCCGGGCCCGTTCCTCGGTCTCCGCCCGCTCCAGCAGGAGCCGGGCGTTGTGCTCGGCCATCTCCACCAACCGGCGCTTGGCGCCGCGCCGGGGCCGGTGCAAGCGTACCCGGTGGCCGCGCCGCTCCCCGAGCCAGCGGGTGATGACCTCGGCCTCGCCCTCGGGCAGGTCGCAGGGCAGGAGGACCTCCTGGGGGACGTAGCTGGCCCGGCTGTAGTACTGCGTCAGGAAGGCGGCCAGCACCTCTTCGTCCGCCAACCCCTCGACGCCGCTGAGGGAGAGCTGCTCCCGGCCGATCACCTTGCCCTCGCGTACGAAGAACACCTGGGCGTGGGCGCGGTCTCCCTCCCGGGCGAGGCCGATGGCGTCCTGCTCGCCGCGCCGCGGGCCGGCCGCCTGCTGTTGCTCCAGCACCTGGTGCAGGGCGCGGAGCTGGTCCCGCAGCTCGGCGGCCCGCTCGAACTCCAGGTTCTCCGCCGCCTCCTGCATCTGCCGCTCGACGCGGTTGAGCATCTCCCGCGAGCGGCCCTCGAGGAAGGCGATGAGTTCCCGGATCATGCCGTCGTACTGTTCCTCGTCACAGAGGCCGGCACATGGGGCCAGGCAGCGGCCGATGTAGTAGTGGAGGCACGGCCGCCCGCCCCGCGCCAGGCGGTGGTTGGAACAGGTCCGGTACGGGAACACGCGGCGGATCAGGCGCAGCGCCTCCTGCAGCGAGGCCGAGAAGGTGTAGGGGCCGAAGTAGCGGGCGCCGTCGTCCTTGACCTGCCGGACCACGCTCACCCGGGGCCAGCGCTCGTTGACCGTGATCTTCAGATACGGGTAGGTCTTGTCGTCCCGCAGCCGGACGTTGTAGCGCGGCCGGTACCGCTTGATCAGGGTGTTTTCCAGGATCAGGGCTTCGACCTCGTTGCGGGTGACGATGAACTCCAAGTCGGCCACGCGCTGCATCAGCCGCAGGATACGCGCGGTCAGGTACTTGGACGACTGGAAGTAGGAGCGCACGCGCTGGCGCAGCGAGCGGGCCTTGCCGACGTACAGCACCTCGCCTTCGGCGTCCTTGAAGAGGTAGACGCCGGGGCGTTCGGGGAGATCGGCCACTCGCTCCCGCAACGCTGCCAGCTGAGTCCCCGTCGTCATGGCAGGTTCCTCCCGCCTTCCGGCCACCACATGATGATAGCACGCCGCCGCCCGATCGCACGCCTCAGGCCCCCTCTTGCCGGGACCGGGCGGGCCGCTGCCCATGGAGGCCCCGTTCGCATGCCTCCGCTTGACCGAACACGCATTCGCCCCTAGAATAGCCCTAAGGGAACACGTGTTCGATAGGCGAGGGGATGCGGATGATCGGGAAGCGCAAGGTCCGCTACCAGCCCATGCGGTGCCGCTCGCTGCTCAACCGGGTTCCCGGGGACGAGTTGCCCTTCCGGTGGAGCATCAATCCCTACCGCGGGTGCGTGCACGCATG
>QGUQ01000233.1 GCA_003242195.1 Bacillota bacterium
CCCGCCACTAGATATTCTCCCTTTTTTTTCGTCGCAACGTCAAATGTTTATAAAGAACAGCCCGGGTTCTGCGCCCTCACCCCGAGCACTTCGACGGCAGCGGCGGCCCCGACGGGCTGGCGGGCACCGACATCCCCGTCGCGTGCCGCGTCCTGGCGGTGGCCGAAGCCTACCTGTCGGTCCTCGAGCGATGGGGGGACGCGCGCGCTGCCTGGGAGCGGGTGCGGGAGGGGGCCGGAACCCTCTATGACCCGGTGGTGGTCGACCTCCTGGAGCCCATCGCCCGCACGGGCGCTATGGAGATCGAGATCGGTGGCAGCGTGGCCAGCGAGCTAGCGGCGGCCACGGAACAGTTCCGCCGCTTTGTGCGTGAGGCCGGGACGTCCGGGATTTCGCCCGAAACGGCGGGGCCGGCCGCCCGCGACGAGGACTTGATGCGCCAGGCGCTGGGTGGCGTCGTCGCCCTGTCCCACTTCGCCCGGGTCATCAATGCCTCTCTGAGCCCGGACGAGGTGGAGGAACGCCTGCTGGACATCTTCACCCACATTACCGGCGGTCGCACCTTGTGGCTCACGCCCACGCCCGGGCAGCCCCGCTTCCTGACCGTCCGGCGCGTGCGCAACGGGCCGCCCCACTTGCTGGGGCAAGTTCTGCCGCTGGACGGGGAACCGTTCTGCCGCATGGTCCGGGAGCGGCGGGTGGTCCTGGCCTGGCTGGAACCCGGCCAGGCGCCGGGCTGGCTGGTGGACGAGGAGCCGCGGTTTGTGTTGGGGGTTCCGCTGATCTCCCGGGACCAGTTGCTGGGCGTGGTGCTCGTCGTCCAAGGGCGACGGGCGCCCTATCCCTTCAACCAGCCCGACGTGCTGGCGGTGATCGCCAGCCAGGCGGCCCTGAGCCTCGACAACGCGCGCCTGTTCGAGCAGGTCCAGGGCCGCCTCAACGAGTTGATGGCCCTCAAGCGATTCCGCGACCTGGTCTTCGAGCAGATCAATACGGGCATCGTCGCCGTGGACGAGGACGGCCTCGTGACCCTGACCAACCGCATGGCCGTGGAGATCCTGGCCAGGGCGGGGTACGCCCCTGAGCGGGTCCGGGCCCCGCGGCGCTTGGGCGACCAGGTTCCCTATGATAGCATTCTGCTGGAGCAGCTAGCCTCGGATCGGCCGCTGGAGCCGGTCACCCTGCACCTGCGCCGCCAGGACGACGCGGGCGGCTCGCCAGTGGTCGTCACCGCCCAGAGTTTCCCTCTGTTCGATGAGGAGTGCCGGCGGGTGGGGGCGGTCCTGCTCGTGCGTGACGTGACCCAGGAGCGGGAGCTGGAGCAGCGCGTGCTCCGCTCCGAGCGCCTGGCGGCCGTGGGGCAGCTGGCGGCCGGTGCCGCCCACGAAATCCGGAACCCGCTCACTGCCATCAAGGGCTTCATCCAGCTCATCGGCCAGCGGGTGGACCGGGAGACGGGAGCCTACATCGACATCGTCTTCCAGGAGATCGACCGCATCGAGCAAATCGTCAACGACCTGCTGCTGCTGGCACGGCAGCCGCAGCCGCGACTCAAGCGAGTCGACCTGGGGCGCCTGCTTGGCCGGCTGGTGGAGATGGTGCAAGTGGAGGCGGGCGCCGGCCGCTATCACATCGGGCTGGCGGTGGAGGACAAGCTTCCGTCGCTGAACGCGGATGAGCGCCAGTTGCGGCAGGTCTTCCTCAACCTGATCCGCAACGGGCTCGAGGCTATGCCCGACGGGGGGCGGTTGTGCATTCGGGCCACCCACGACCGGGATGCCGGCACCGTCACGGTGGAGGTCGAGGATGAGGGCGTCGGCATCCCGCAGGAGATCCTGGAGCGCATCTTCGACCCCTTCTTCAGCACCAAGGATCACGGAACCGGCCTCGGCCTGGCCGTCAGCTACGGCATCGTACGCAATCATGGCGGCCACATCGACGTGGAGAGCGAGCCCGGCCGGGGCACCCGCGTGCGCGTGATCCTGCCGGTGGCGGGTCCCGGGGCGCCGGAGCCGGGGGACCCGGGCCGGAGGCCGGGCAGCACGGGCGGAGGGTTGTAGGTTGGAAGACCTGCTAGAGGACCTGAATCCCGCGCAGCGCGAGGCGGTGACCTACCCAGGCGGTCCCGTCCTGGTCCTGGCGGGGGCGGGGAGCGGCAAGACCCGCGTCCTGACGCGGCGGATCGCCTACCTGCTGCGCGGTGGCGTTTCGCCCTACCAGGTGCTGGCCATCACCTTCACCAACAAGGCGGCCCGCGAGATGCGGGAGCGGGTGGAGCAGCTGGTGGGCGAAGAGGCGCGGGACATGTGGATCGGTACGTTCCACGCCGCGTGTGTGCGCATCCTGCGCCGCGACGGCCACCGTATCGGCTATGACCGCAACTTTACCATCCTCGACGAGGATGACCGGCGCACGGTCCTGCGTGAAGTCCTGAAAGAGCGTAACCTCAGCGAGAGCCGGTATCCGCCCAGCGCCGTGGGCGGGATGATCTCGGCCGCCAAGAACCAGCTCTTGGACCCCGACCAGTACGCGGCGCGGCACCGGGACTTCTACCGCCAGCAGGTGGCCGCCGTCTACGCCGCCTATCAGGAGCGCCTGCGGCGCAGCGGCGCCATGGACTTCGACGACCTGCTGATGCAGACCGTCCGGCTGTTCGAAGAGGCGCCGGACGTGCTGGCCTACTATCAGGAGCGGTTCCTCCACATCCTGGTGGACGAGTACCAGGACACCAACCACGCCCAGTACCGCCTCCTGCGGCTCCTGGCGGCCGGCCACCGCAACCTGTTCGTGGTGGGCGACCCGGATCAGAGCGTGTATCGCTGGCGTGGCGCGGACATCACCAACATCCTGCGCTTCGAGGAAGACTATCCGGACGCCCACGTGGTGCGGCTCGAGCTCAACTACCGCTCCACCGCCTCGATCCTGGCTGCCGCTCAGGCGGTGATCGAGCACAACACCCAGCGCAAGGAGAAACAGCTGCGGTCGGTCAAGGGCCGCGGCACGCGGGTGGTGGTCTACGGGGCGGTGGACGAGCACGACGAGGCCTGGTTCGTCGCCCGGGAGATCGAGCGGCTGGCCCGGGAGGAAGGCCACGACTACGGGGACTTCGCCATCCTCTACCGTACCCACGCCCAGTCGCGGGTCCTGGAGGAGACGCTGTTGCGGCGGGGGATCCCCTACCGCATCGTGGGTGGCCTGAAGTTCTACGAGCGCAAGGAGGTCAAGGACATCCTGGCCTACCTGCGCCTGGCCGTGAACCCCGAGGACCGCATCAGCCTGCGGCGCGTCATCAACGTACCGCGGCGAGGGATCGGCGAGGCGACGCTGGCCCGCCTGGAGGCCTACCTGGACCGGACGGGGCTCGGGCTCCTGGACGGTCTGGCGCAGGCCGAAGAGATCCCCGGCGTGACCCGTCCCCAGGCCGCCGCCCTCATGGCCTTCGGCAGCGTCATCGCCGACTTGCGCGCCCTGGCGGAGCAGCGGCCCGTGTACGACGTCATCGAGGCGGCGCTGGAGCGGACGGGTTACCGGGAGATGCTGGAGAGCGAGCAGTCCATCGAGTCCCTCACCCGGCTGGAGAACCTGAAGGAGCTGCTGTCGGTGGCCCGGGACTTCGAGCGCGAGCGCGGGCCGGGGCAGAGCGATCTCGTGGAGTTCTTGGCCGAGGTGGCGCTGGTGAGCGACGTGGACCAGATGGACGAGGACGCCCGCGCCGTCTCGCTGATGACGCTGCACAGTGCCAAGGGCCTGGAGTTCGACGTGGTGTTCATGACCGGGCTGGAGGAAGGGGTCTTCCCCCAAAACGCCCCTTGTTTTTTA
>QGUQ01000234.1 GCA_003242195.1 Bacillota bacterium
GACAACGGGATCGCCGCCCACCAGTCCCTGGCCGAAGCCGCCCGGCTCGGCCTCGACGTGATCGTTACCGACCACCACCAGCCCCAGGGGGAACTGCCCCCCGCCGTGGCCGTCGTCAACCCGCACCGGCCCGGTTCGTCCTATCCCAATCGCCACCTGTGCGGCGCCGGGGTGGCCTTCAAGCTCTTGCAGGCCCTGGTGGGCGGGCCGCCGGCGGACCCCGGGCTGTGGCAGCTGGTGGCCCTTGCGACCATTGCCGACGTGGTGCCCCTGGTCGACGAGAATCGCACGCTGGTACGGCGGGGTCTGGAGGCCCTGGCCGAGGCGCCCTTGCCCGGCCTGGCTGCCCTCGCCGAGTGCGCGGGGCTCGCCAGCACGCGGCTGGACGCGCAGACGGTGGCCTTCACCCTGGCCCCGCGCTTGAACGCCGCCGGACGCATGGGCTCGGCCCTGGAGGCCTGGGAGCTGCTGGCCACCGACTCACCGGAACGGGCTCGTGCCCTGGCGCTGGCCGTGGACCAGCTGAACGCGGCCCGGCGGCGCCACGAGGAAATGGCCTTGGAACAGGCCCTGCAGCGCCTGGAGCGGGGCGAGGGGATCTACGGGGACGACATCATCGCCCTCGCCGACCCCCAGTGGCACCTGGGGGTGCTGGGCATCGTCGCCGCCCGCCTGGTGGACCTCTTCCACCGTCCGGCGCTGGTGGGCCGGCGGGCTGGTGGCCGGGTGACGGGTTCGGCGCGCAGCATCGAGGGGTTTCACCTGTTCCACGCCCTGTCCTCCTGCGCGGACCTGTTCGAGCGGTTCGGCGGCCACGCCCAGGCGGCGGGCTTCACGTTGCCCGCAGCTTTGTTGCCGGAACTGGGCCGGCGCCTGGCCGCCCGGGCGCGGGAGACCCTGGCGCCGGAGCAACGGGTACCGGTGCTGGACATCGACGCGGTGGTTCGCCCCGAGGAGCTGACGGTGGCGGCCGTGCGCGAGCTGGAGCGCCTGGCGCCCTTCGGCGAGGGCAACCCGGAACCCGTCTTGCTGCTGACCGGCTTGCCGGCCGGCACGGCGCGGGCGGTGGGCAGCGACGGCCACCACCTCCGCCTGGAATGGCCGGGCGGGATGTCCGCCGTCGCCTTCGGACTGGGCCAGTTGGCCCACCGCGTCAACGCAACGCGCCGGTTGGAGGTGGCGGTACGGCCCGTGGTCAGCGACTTCCGGGGGGAGCTTCGGGTCGACCTGCATGTCCGCGGCCTGCGCCCGGCCCCCGGCGAGCGGGAGCGGTGGTTGCGGGAGGAGCTGGAGCAGCGGCGCCGATGGGTGGACGTCCTCTACCCGTCGCGGGAGGTCCTGGTGCGGGTCTTCCTCGCCCTGGAACGCCTGGCGGCGCCGGACCGGACCGTCCCGGCACGGTCGAACGAGTTGTTGTCCCGGCTACAGCGGTTGCTGCCGCGCATGCCCCGGGAAGGACTTCAGGCTGCCGTGCAGATCCTGGCGGAGGCGGGCGTCCTTTCACCGGCGGGACCAGCCGGGGACCGCTGGCGCGTGGCCGACCGGGGCGGCCCGACCTTCGACCTGGCCGCCAGTCCCCGCTACCGGGCGGGGTGCGCGCGGCGGGAAGTGCTAGAGCGCCTGGAGGCGGCCCTGGCCGAGGGTCGCTGGGAGGAGGCGGAGAGCGGCCTGACCCATCCCCTGGTGACCGTGCTGCCGTTCCCGTATAATCAAAGGATAACGAACGGTGGATCGCCGCCGGCCTCGCTGGAGCGGGCGCGGTGATGCGGCCGGGGAAAGGGGGTGCATCCCGTGGGCCTTCCGCTAGGACAATCCGTAGGTCAGCCGGCCGGTTCGTCCGCGGGCCCGTCGGCTGGCCAGCCCGTTGGTTGCGAGGCGCTGTTGGAAAGGGCCGGACGCTATCTGGGGCCGGCCGACCTGGAGTGGATCCAGCGCGCCTTCCGGTTCAGTCAGGCCGCCCACGCGGGCCAGAAGCGGGCCTCGGGATGCGACTTCATCGAGCACCCCCTGGCCGTGGCCCTCATCCTGGCCGAGCTGGAGCTGGACGTCACCACGCTGGTCGCCGCGCTCCTCCACGACACGGTGGAGGACACGCCGGTGACGCTGGAGCAGGTGGAAGCCGAGTTCGGGCCCGAGGTTGCGCTCCTGGTGGACGGCGTCACCAAACTGAACCAGATCGAGTGGCGCACGCGCCTGGAGGAGCAGGCGGAAAACCTCCGCAAGATGTTCCTGGCCATGGCCCGGGACATCCGGGTGGTGCTCATCAAGCTGGCGGACCGGCTCCACAACATGCGCACGCTGGCCGTGGTGCCGCGGGAGAAGCAGATCGCCAAGTCCCGGGAGACCCTGGAGATCTTCGCGCCCCTGGCCCACCGGCTGGGCATGTCGCGCATCCAATGGGAGCTGGAGGACCTGGCCCTCCGCTACCTGGAGCCCGAGCGGTACCGGGAGCTGGCGGAGCGCATCCCCCGCAAGCGCGCCGAGCGGGAGGAACTGGCCCGCGTCATCATCGACACCCTGCGGGAGAAGCTGGCGGAGGCCGGCATCCGCGCCGACATCCAGGGCCGCGCCAAGCACTTCTACAGCATCTACCGCAAGATGTACGAGCAGGGGAAGGATTTGTCCCAGATCTACGACCTCATCGCGGTGCGGGTCATCGTGGACTCCGTCAAGGACTGCTACGGCGCCTTGGGCGTCGTGCACACCATCTGGCGGCCGCTGCCGGGCCGGTTCAAGGACTACATTGCCACCCCCAAGTCCAACATGTACCAGTCGCTCCACACGACGGTGATCGGGCCGCAGGGGGAGCCCTTCGAGATCCAGATCCGCACCTGGGAGATGCACCGCACGGCGGAGTACGGCATCGCCGCCCACTGGCGGTACAAGGAGGGCGGCAAGACCGATCCCGAGTTCGACGCCAAGCTGGCGTGGCTGCGCCAGGTCCTGGAGTGGCAGAACGACCTGCGGGACGCCCGCGAGTTCATGGAGTCGCTCAAGCTCGACGTCTTCTCCGACGAGGTGTTCGTCTTCACGCCCAAGGGCGACGTCATCGAGCTGCCCGCGGGGTCGACGCCGGTGGACTTCGCCTACCGCATCCACACGGAGATCGGCCACCGCTGCGTCGGGGCCAAGGTCAACGGGCGCATCGTGCCCCTGGACTACCGGCTGAAGAACGGCGACATCGTGGAGATCCTGACCAGCAAGGGCTCCGCCGGGCCCAGCGCGGACTGGCTGCAGTTCGTCCGCACTTCCACGGCCCGCAGCCGCATCCGCCAGTGGCTGAAGAAGCAGCGGCGCGACGAGAACCTGGAGCGCGGCCGGCTGCTCTTGGAATACGAGATCCGGGCCCACGGACTGCCGCTGCGCGAGGTGTGGCGCAAGGACTGGCTGGACGAGATCGCCGCCCGCTACAACCTGCCCGACGGCGACGAGCTGCTGGTGGCCATCGGCTACGGCGGCGTGGCGGCAGGGCAGGTGGCTGGCCGGCTGCGGGACCTTTACCGAAAACTGGTGGCGCCGGCCGAGAAGGGCGAGGGCGGTGCAGCGGCCCCAGCGGTCGAGACCAGGCCCCGGCAGCGCCAGGGCGGCGTCGGGGCGGGCGTGCGCGTGGATGGCCTCGACCACGTGCTGGTGCGGTTCTCCCGGTGCTGCAACCCCGTCCCGGGCGATCCCATCGTCGGATACGTGACCCGCGGGCGGGGCGTCTCGATCCACCGGGCGGACTGCGCCATGCTGAAGGCCAGCCCCGAGGTGGAGGAGCGGTTGATCGAGGTCACTTGGGACGAAGTGGGCGGGAAGTCGTTCCCCG
>QGUQ01000235.1 GCA_003242195.1 Bacillota bacterium
CCGCCAGGATGGCGAAGGCGATGGCGGCACCGCTCATGGCTTCTCGCCCCCCGCCAGCCGGACGGCGTCGTACTGCTTCCAGATCTCCGCCAGCTGCTCCTTGTTGAAGATCAGGTTCGGCACGGAGTAATCGGCGATCTCGAAGTGATTGGCCATCTCCAGGGCGTCAAAGGGGCATGCCTCCACGCACAGGTTGCAGACCATGCACCGGGACATGTCGATGTTGAACACCTTCGGGCGGCGGAGGCGCTTGCCGTTCTCGTCGGTCTCCTCGATGACCTCGATCACGTTGACCGGGCACGAGCGCGCGCACAGACCGCACGCCGTGCAATTGAGCTCGCCGGTTTCCAGGTTCGTCTTGAGCACCGGCATGCCCCGGTAACCCTTGGGCAGGTCCGGCCGCTCGTCCGGGTAGTTGACCGTGACGGGCGCGCGCGTGGCCGCCTTCCAGGTCACCGCGTGCCCCACCACGACGCTCTTGGCCGCCTTCCAGATGTCGGCCAGGAGGCTCACCGCAGTCACCGCCTTTCCCTTGCGCTCACACGAGGAACAGGCCCGTGATCAGGATGTTAAAGAGCCCGACCGGGACTAGGAACTTCCACCCCAGGTCCAGCAACTGGTCGATGCGGATGCGCGGCAGCGTCCAGCGGATCCACATCGCCAGCAGGACGAAGGCGTAGGTCTTGATGAGGAACCAGGCCACCGGCGGCAGAATGGGGCCGTTCCAGCCGCCGAAGAACAGGCTGGCCGCGATGGCCGACATGGTGAACAGGTTGGTGTACTCGGCGAACATGAACATGCCCCAGCGAATGCCGCTGTACTCGGTGAAGTACCCGGCGACCAGTTCCGACTCGCCCTCGGCGAGGTCGAAGGGCGTGCGGTTCAGCTCCGCGATGGCGGCGATCAGGAACACGATGAAGCCCAGGAACTGGGGAAAGACGAACCAGTAGTCCTTCTGAGCCTCGACGATGTCCTGCAGGCTGAGGCTGCCCGCCAGCATCACCACGCCCAGCACCGCCAGGACCAGCGGGATCTCGTAGGCCATGAGCTGCGCCACCGCCCGCATGGCCCCGAGCAGCGAGTACTTGTTGTTGGAGCCCCAGCCCGCCATGAAGATCCCGAACAAGGTAAATGAAGAGACCGCGCTGAGGAACAGCAGGCCCAGGTTGAAGTCCGGCTGCACGCCGAAGTTGGGTCCCACGGGCAGGATGACGAACAGCAGCACCGCCGGCGTGAACGCCACCACGGGCGCCGCGGCCCAGACCCAGCGGTCGGCGGCGGCCGGCATGACGTCCTCCTTGGAGAACATCTTGATGGCGTCTGCAAACAGCTGCAGCCACCCGTGGGGCTTGCCGACCCGGTACGGCCCGACCCGGTACTGGATCCGCGCCGAAACCTTCCGCTCCAGCCAGACCAGGAAGATGAAGTTCAGGCCGATGAAGGCGAGGGCGATGCTGGCCTTGAGCACGGCCCACAGCGCGGCCACGAGCCACTCGGGCATCAGCGGTCGACCTCCCCGAGCACGATGTCGATGCTCCCGATGATGGCGACCAGGTCGGCCACCAGGTGGCCCCGGGCCAGCAGCGGCAGCAGTTGCAGGTTTACGAAACACGGCGAGCGCCAGCGGGCGCGGTAGGCATTGGTGTCACCGGCAGCTACCAGGTACACCCCCACCTCGCCCCGCGGCCCTTCGACCCGGTGGTACACCTCGCCATAGGGCCGGATGGCGCGCGGTACCTTGGCCATCACCGGGCCGTCGGGCAGTTCCTTGACCGCCTGCCGGATGATCTTGGCGCTCTCCAGCATCTCGTACATGCGCACCATGGCCCGGTCGTAGACGTCGCCGTTCTCGCCCACCGGCACGTCCCACTCGAAGCGATCGTAGGGCAGGTAATTGTCGGCCTTGCGAACGTCGTAACGCACACCCGAACCGCGCAGGACGGGGCCGCTGGCCGCGTACGCGATGGCGTCCTCCCGCGAGAGCACGCCGATTCCCTTGGTGCGGCGCACGAAGATCTCGTTTTCCACCAGCAGCTTCATGAACCCCGGCCAGTACTCGCGCTCCAGCTGGTCGAGGAACGCCAGCAGGTCGTCGATCCAGCCGTCGGGCACGTCGTTGCGTAGACCACCGATACGCAGGTAGCCATATAGGAAACGGGCGCCCGTCGCCCTCTCGAACAGGCGATAGCAGTACTCGCGGGCCGTGAAGGCATGGAGGAAGGGCGTGACCGCGCCCAGGTCCAAGCCGAAGGTCCCGAACCACAGGAGGTGGCTGGTGATCCGCTGCAGCTCGGAAAAGATGATGCGCAGGATCTGTGCCCGCTCCGGCACCTCGATCCCGGTCAGCTTCTCGACCGCCTGCACCAGCACCAGCTCGTTGGTGATTGCAGCCAGGTAGTCGTTGCGGTCCGCGAAGGGGACCGTCATGGCGTAGGTCATGTACTCCGCGATCTTCTCCCAGTTCCGGTGCAGGTAGCCGATGTCCGGCTGGGCGTCCACCACCGTCTCGCCATCCAGGGTGAGCACGACCCGCAACACCCCGTGGGTGCTGGGGTGCTGGGGCCCCATACTCATGACCATGGTCTGGCGGCCGCCGCCCAGGTCCTCGACCCGGACCCGGTCGCCCAGCCGGGGATCCAGTTGCAACTCCTGCGCCGGCTCGCGTGTCAGGCTCACAGGAGGTCACCTCGCATCCGATCTGCCCGCGCGTTCGCTCCCGCCACCGGCCGGGCATCCGGCCTGGCCGGGCCCGCACCGGGACCGCGCCCGGGGATCAGCGCGGGCGCACCTTGCGCTCGCGCTTGGGCCGGCGGTCGACGAAGTCCTTGCGCAGGGGGAACACGTCTTCGGGGGTCCACGGCGGCATCAAGATGCGCCGCAGGTCCGGGTGCCCCAGGAAACGGATACCGAACATGTCGAAAGCTTCCCGCTCGTGCCAGCCCGCCCCCGGCCAGATCTCGACCACGCTGGGTACCTCGGGCCGGTCCTTGCTGACGTTGACCTTCACCGTCAGCCGCCGGTCGTGGCCCAGGCCCCGCAAGTGGTACACCACTTGCAGCGCGTCCTTGTAATCCACCCCGCAGAGATCCGAGAGATAATCGAAGGCCAGCTCCGGGTCGTCGCGCAGGAACCGCGCCACCTCGAGCCAGCGCTCCGCAGGCACCGTGACGATGGGCTCGCCATCTACCGTCTGCGCCACGGGCTCCAGGGACACGTCGGGGAACTGCTGCCGCAGGCGGGCCACCACCGGGTGGGCGGCAGGACCGGCCGCAGCGTCCCCCCCGGCCGCCTCATCCCCCGCCGCCGCGGCCTTCTTCTTCGCCTTGGGATCGACGAAGGTACCCTCCGGCGGCAGCGGCAGGGCCTCCAGCAGCGGCTTGTCGTCCTGATGGATCTGCAACGGGCGGTCTTCCTTGGCCTGTTGCGGCGCCGCCTCGGGCTTTTCCGGCACCGGTGGCTCCCCCCATTTCACTCCTCGCGCCGTACCGGGCGCCGCATCGCGGCTCCCAGGCATGCGCGAGCCCCGCTCCGCGCGGGGCTGCGCGATCTAGGCGTTACGCCGGCACGTTCGCCCTAGCGATCTTGTCTTGCAGCTTCATGATGGCGTAGATGAGGGCTTCGGGCCGGGGCGGGCAGCCCGCCACGTAGACGTCGACGGGGACGATCTTATCAACGCCGTCCACCACGTTGTAGCCCTGATAGTATGGACCGCCGTTGGAGGCACACGCCCCCATGGCGATCACGTACTTGGGCTCGCTCATCTGGTCGTAGAGGTTCCTGATGACCGGGGCCATCTTCTCGGTGACG
>QGUQ01000236.1 GCA_003242195.1 Bacillota bacterium
GGCGCGTTCCCGGCCCCGTTCATTTTTTGTTCCAATTAGTAACGGGCTCAAGGGCTTCATCATTGCAGGGCCATGTGAGGAGGACTTCACCATGCCCGACATTCGTGAATCGGACCTGCCGGGTATTGGGCGGAAATTTCAGATCATCACCCGCAGCGGGGATAAGTTAACCATCATCGTACACGACGACGGCCGACGCGAAATCTACCACGCCGACCCTGACGATCCCGACAATTGGATCTCCATGGTCACCCTCGATGATACGGAGGCCCGGCAGGTGGCAGGCATCATCGGTGGCCTGGCTTATCGGCCGCAGGCCATCGAGTCCGTTGAAGTCGCCCTCAACAAATTGATCATCGAATGGTACAAGGTCGAACCCCATTCCAAGTGTGTCGGGCGCACCATCGGTGAGCTTCAGATCCGGCAGAAGACGGGTGCCACGGTCATCGCCATCATTGAGAAGGACGAGACCCAGGTGGTCAATCCGGGACCGGACTGCGTGATCAAGCCGGACTCAACTCTGGTGGTCATGGGGGAGCGCCAGCACATCAAGGCCTTCAGGCAACTCATCAGTACCGGGAGCGAGTAGCGGATGGAGCACGTCGTGTTGGAGATCGGACTGGCCCTAGCCATCATGGCCGTTGCCGGATTCGTTGCGACCCGACTGCACTTGCCCACCGTTCCTCTGTTGATCCTGGCCGGAATGGCCGTTGGTCCGCACCTGCCGCAACTCGGGATCTTGGACTTCCGGTTTGAGAACAGCGGCCCCTTGATCCAGTTCATGGGGCGGATCGGGGTCCTGTTCCTGCTCTTCTATCTCGGCCTGGAGTTTTCCCTTTCCCGGCTGATCCAGGCCGGGCGGTCGATCCTCATTGGTGGTACCATCTACATCACGCTCAACTTCACCCTGGCGCTGCTCTACGGCTGGTCGATGGGGTGGCCCTTCAAGGAGACCCTGGCGGTGGCCGGCATCATGACCATCACCTCCACCGCCATCGTGGCCAAGGTCCTGGTGGACCTGAAACGCACCGCCAACCCCGAGACCGAGATGATCCTCGGCATGATCATGTTCGATGATGTCTTCCTCGCCGTCTTCCTGGCCGTGTTCTCGGGGTTGGTCCTCAGCGGGGCCACCTCCCTGGGTGGCGTGTTCCTGGCGGGCGGTACCGCCGTCGGCTTCATCGTGGCCTTCCTCGCCCTCGGGCGGCTTGCCCGCCCCTGGTTGAACCGCCTGCTGGACATCGCGTCGGCAGACGTCTTTCTCCTGGTGGTGTTCACCGCGCTCTTCCTGATTGCCGGGTTGGGCGAGACGGTCCACGTGGCGGAGGCCGTCTGCGCGCTGCTACTGGGCCTGGTCCTGGCGGATACCGAGCACCGGCAGCGTATCGAGCACCTGATCGTGCCCTTCCGGGACTTGTTCGGTTCCGTCTTCTTCTTCAGCTTCGGTCTGAGCCTGGATCCGAGAACCCTGGGCGGAGCGGTGGGGCCAGCCCTGATCGCGGTGCTGATCACCCTGGTGGGCAACTTCGTCGCCGGCATGTTGGCCGGGCGCACCGCCGGGTTGTCACCCAAGGCCGCGACAAACATCGGCGTCACCATCACCGCCCGTGGCGAGCTCTCCATCGTGGTGGCCAACGTCGCCAAGGCGGGCGGCCTGGCGGCTGGCCTCCAGTCCTTCGCGGCCCTGTACGTGTTCATCCTGGCCATCCTGGGGCCGATCCTGACCAGGGAATCGCGGGTCATCTACAAGGCCCTCAACGCGGTGTTCAAGTGGGAGAAGCCGAAGGCGCCCGGTGGCGCGGCGGCGACGGCCAGCCGGCAAGGGATCTCGGCCGGCGCCGGGGGGCAAGGGACGCCGGTATCCGGCCAGCAGCATGGGGCCGGGGCCCCCGGCGGCCCGGGGGCTTCCGCAGCCTCCGAGCAGGACAGGGAGGTTGCGGCATCGGGCCACAACGAGAGCGGCTGATCGGAGGAAAGGCCGGCGGACGCAACGCCACCGGCGAGCGCAACCGGAAATCCGCAGAGCCTCCAAGGGAGCCCCCGGACGCCGTCCCGCGGCGCGTCCGGGGCGCGCTTCTTTATCCTTCCTGTGGCTCCTCCGTTCACCCCCCTGGTCCATCGTCACCCTTCGCCATCCCTACCCGCCATCTGCGCCACCGCGCGGGTCGGAACCTGGCCGCATGGGGCCGGGGCGATGGATACCCGAGTGTTGTAGGAAGTAGCGGCCTGATGGAAAAGAAAGCAATGACTTGTCGATTTGTGACGTCCGCTGTCGTCTTGGCCCTTCCGGTACGGAATCCAGGGACGGCACCTCGTCGCGCCGGCACCGATCGTCGCCGATCTTGCGGCCGCAGCAACACGGCATCGAGGGTCTGGGGTCGTGGCGACACGGCACCGCGGCAAAAGGGTGGGGGATGCGTGAGGGTTCTGGTCACAGGGGCGGCCGGCTTCATCGGGGCCCACGTGGTCGAGGCGCTGGCCGGCGACTACGGGGTGATGGGCGTCGACGACTTCTCCTCCGGGACCCTGGAGCGAGTGGGAGACATCGCGGTACAACGGCTGGATGTGACCGACCCGGACGCCGTGATGCGGGCCTTCCGGGCGTTCCGGCCCGACGCGGTGCTCCACTTGGCGGCGCAGGTCGGCGTCGAGCGTTCGGCGGCGGAGGCGGACCGCCAGCTAGGCGTCAACGTGTACGGGACCATGAACGTGCTCCAAGCCGCGGCGGCGTGCGGAACCGGGCGGGTGGTGCTGGCGTCGTCGGCGGCGGTGTACGGAAACCCGCGGCGGTTGCCGGTGGACGAGGATCACCCGACGGATCCGCTCTCGGTGTACGGGAGGACAAAGCTGGCCGCCGAGCGGCTGGTGAGGGAGTGCGCCCGCGACGGCGGCTTCGAGTACGTGATCCTGCGGCTGGGCAACGTGTACGGGCCCCGGCAGCGGCGGGAGACGGGGCCGGTGGTAGCCAGCTTCTTCCTGGATGCTCTCGAAGGCCGGGGGCTCACCATCTTCGGCGACGGCCTGCAGACGCGGGATTTCGTCTACGTCCGCGACGTGGCGCAGGCCTTCCGGCTGGCCCTGCATTGCCCGCCGGGTGTGGTGGCCAACGTCGGGGGCGGATCGGCTACCTCCATCCGGGACCTGGCCGAGATGGTGTGCAGGCTTGTGGGGACTTCGGTGCGCCCGCGGTTCGCGCCGCCTCGCCCCGGCGACATCCGCGCCAGCGTGCTGGCGGGCGATGTGGCCCGGCGCCGGCTCGGCTGGAAGGCGGCCGTGGACCTGGTTACCGGCCTGCGGGAGACCTGTGAGTGGTACCGGGGGCTGGCGGCGCAGGGGGTGGCCGGCGCCGCCAGCGCCACCGAGCGGGCGCGGACCAGGATTTCTTCTCCATGACCGCCTCGCCGATCCGTTGCAGGGCGCGGCCCGCCGCCTCCCCCGGTTCCTCCACCGCCGGCGCCACCAGTGTCTCCACGGCGTCGAGTCGGACGGTCAGCACGGACCAGGGTGAGGGTGATGGGAGGGAGACGGCGATGCTGCGGGCAGGTGTGGCGCAGCGGGTGATCACGCCCGCCGGATCCTGGCCGATGGACGGGTACATCCTGCGGGACGGGCCCTCCTGCGGGGTGCTGGACGACTTGCTGGCGCAGGTGCTGTTCCTGGACGACGGTCAGACGAGGGCGGTGCTGGTCACCCTGGACCTCGTGGGCGTGGATGCGGCCTTCACGGCCCGCCTGCGGGCAGCCGTAGAGGAACGCTACCGTGTGCCAGGTCATCATGTGCTGGTGACGGCCTC
>QGUQ01000237.1 GCA_003242195.1 Bacillota bacterium
TTGTTTTCGGCCCCCTGTTGGGGTGTTTGTGTTCCCCGGGCCCCATCCGGGACTGGTCCACCTCGGTGCGGGTCCTGGTGGAGGAGACCCGCGCCGCGGGAGCGATCCCCCTGGTCTTCGACTTGGACGGCGCCGAGCGGCGGGAAGGGCGCATCGCCGGGTGGGTGGAGCGGGACGGCGAGCCGGGCCGGGCGATCCTGCCGCTGCCCGACGTGATCTACAACCGAGCCACATATCCCTCTCTCCAGCGCCGTGCCCGGGCCCGGCGGCTACGGGAACGGATGATGGAACTCGACCGGATCCCCTTCGTCAACACTGCTTCCGGCTTCCCCAAATGGGAGACCTATGAAACCCTGCGCTTCTTCGCGGAAACCCGCGACCTGGTGCCCGACGCCATCCGGTTCGGCAGCCAGGAGTCCCTGGCCCGGTTCCTGCGTCGTCACCGGCTCGTTTTCCTAAAGGAAAACACGGGCAGCGGGGGCCGGCACGTGCTTCGGATCGCCGCCGCTAGCGGCGGGTGGCGGGTCGCGGGGCGGAGCGGGCGGTATCGGACCCGGCAGCGCTTTTCCCGTCTGGGCGAACTGCACGCGTTCCTGGCCCGCATCACGCGGCGGGGCGACTGGGTCTTGCAAGAAGGAGTACCCTTGCCCCGCCTCCGGGGCCGCCCCTGGGACGTCCGGCTGGAGGCGAAGAAGGACGAGAACGGCGAGTGGCAGGTGCCCTTCATTTTCATCCGCTGGGGACACCCCGAAGCGGTGGTCACCAACGAGGCCCAGGGCGGCGACACCTTCCTCCTTTCCGACTTCCTGGCCCGCTTCGGTCGGACCGGGGAATTGGCGAACCTGGAGGACACGGCCACCCGCGTCGGCCGCCTCGTAGCCTTGGCCCTGGAGGCTCGTTTCGGAATGCAGGGCGAGATCGGGGTCGACTTCGGCCTGGACCCGCAGGGCCGGCCCCGGGTCTTCGAGGCCAATGCCAAGTCCAGCCACGCTCCGGTGCCCGGGCAGGCGGAGCCTCAGGCGCGCTGGCCGCTGCGCTATGCCGTCCGGTTGGCCGGCCGGGCTTGGATGGGCCAGGAGAGCGGGCTTCCGCTGCCGGTCCCGGCCGGCGGAACCGTTACAACGGGGGCGGGCGACAAGCCCTGAGGAGGCGGCTCGCGGTGGAACGCTTTGCGGTCGACATGATCATTCCAGCGGAGGACAGTGGCGACGGCGCGAGGTTGCCCGCCCTGCTCCTGGACCGTCTTCGCCTGCCTGCGGACAAGGCAGTCGCCCTGCGCTGTGGGATGCAGCGGATACGGACCCGCCTGCGGGTTGATCGCCGCCTGCCTCCCGACAAGGTCCGGATCCCGGCGTCCCTGGCCGGCCGGCTGGGCTTGCGCGGAGGAGTCCGGATGGGCATCTGGAGCGAGGGGGGCGCCACCCTCGCTTTCGGGCCGCTGATTGGCTGCATGGTGTCCCGCCAGATGCTCCGCGACATGGAAGCAGGCGACGCCGTGACTGATTTCCTTCACATGGCCAGCGCAGCCCGGGAGATCGGGGTGCTTCTGATCTTTTTCCATTCTGGTGACATCCATTGGGAACAAGCGGAGGTCCGCGGCCGTTGGATCAACCCCCGGAGAGGTCGCTTCTCTCGCCTAGAGGCCGGGCGATTCCCGCTGCCGCGGGTCATCCTTTACCCCTCCGGGCTGGGGTCCGGACCAGACCCGCACCGGCTGGAAACGAGAGCCCGCACCGCTGGCTGCACGATCCTGGCCCACCGGCACATCCGCAAGCTGGAGGCTTTCGATATCTTGCGGCGGGTGCCTGCGGTGCGGCGCTATCTCCCTTACACCGCCCCCTTGACGCCAGCTACGCTGCGGCGAGCCATGGAAGCCTATGACGACCTCTATCTCAAGCCGGACGACCTTTCCAGGGGGCGCGGGGTTCATCGCCTGACCCGGCAGGGGGCCCGCGGCTGGCTGCTCACCCACCGGGGCACGACGGGCAATGTGGACCGCACGCTCCCGGATCCGGGCGCGGTGCGCGAGGCAGTCGCCCCCTTGCTCCGCGCCCGGTCGCCCTACCTGATCCAGGAGGGGCTGCCTTTGGCCACCTTCCTTGGCAACCGATTCGATGTCCGAGTGCTGGTACAGAAGAACGGCCGGGGCCGGTGGACCGTGTCCGGCATCGCGGCGCGCCTCGCCCCCATAGGCAGTGCCATCACCAGCCCGCGTAGCGGTGGGCTCGTCGCCCCGCCGCAGCAGGTGTTGGGGTACAGCTTCCCGGGTCGGGCCGACGCCGTCGTGAGGGAGGTACGACAGGCGGCCCTCTCCATCGCGGAGGCCATCGACGCCGCCCTGGGGCCCCGCTACGAGCTAGGGATCGATCTGGGCGTCCTGAGGGATGGATCGGTGCGGCTCATCGAGGTGAACGGCCGGCCCCTCACGGTCAGCCTGCAGCGGTTGAGGGATCCCTTTGCCGCGGAGCGTATCGGCCGGTACCCCGTACACTACGCCGCCTGGCTGGACGCGGGAGGCGATCGGCGGTGATGCGGGTCAAGGTGGTCCCCCTTTCCGGTTCCGCGGCACCCGGATGGATCCAGCTGGGCAGCGGCCTGGCCCGGATCCCGTATCACCTGGACGCGCACCGGCTGGTCCTCGCCCTGCCCAGGGGCTTCCTGGACCGGTGTGGGTGCACCTCCCAACAGGACCTCCATGCCTACCCCGCGAATGGCCGCCTCGTGATCGGGCCGCTTTTGGGGATCTGGGTCCGTCCCTCGGCCCTCCGCTCCTGGCTGCGCGGCATCCGGACCTTCGATCGCGAGGCACGGGCCGCCGGGGCGCTGCCCTTCTTCTTCGACCTGGACGGTATCGACCGGGCGGCGGGGCGCATCACGGGCTGGACGGCCGCGGGTGAGCGGATAAGACGGGTGACCCTGCCGCTGCCCGATGTCATCTATAACCGGGCCACGTTTCCAGACCTCCACGAGAGGGCCGCCGCCCGCGCCATGCGCCGGGCCCTCCTGGAGGAAGAGTTCATCCCGTTCGTGAACGTGGCCAGCGGCTTCCCCAAGTGGGACACCTACCGGGCACTGCGCCGCTTCCCGGCCACGCGCGGCCTGGTCCCCGAAACCATCCGCTTTGGCGACTCGGCCGCCCTCTTCCGCTTCCTCCGGCGCCACCGGCTGGTGTTCTTGAAGGCCGACGGTGGCAGCCACGGCACCGAGGTCCTGCGCCTGGAAGCCGCCCTCACCGGCGGCTGGTCGGTGGAAGGGCAGATCGGCGACCGGCGCGTGCAGACCCGGATGGCGACGACCGCACAGCTGTGTTCCTTCCTCCCTCGCCTGGTGGGCACGAAGGAGTGGGTGGTCCAGCGGGGAATCCGGCTGCCCCGCCTGCAGGGGCGCCGGTGGGACCTGCGCATCGACGTGAAGAAGGACGGGACGGGCCGGTGGACCGTTCCCCTCGTTCTGGTGCGCCTCGGCAACCCCGCCTCCGTGACCACCAACATCTCCCGGGGGGCGACCCCCTTCACCCTGGAGGACTTCTGCCGCCGCTTCAAGGATGCCCCCGGGGTGGCCGGGCTGGAGGAGAAGGCGACGCGGGTCGGGCACCTCGTGGCCGCCGCCCTGGAGGCCACCTTCGGCGGGCTGGGCGAAATCGGCGTGGACATGGGGCTGGATCCGGCGGGTCGCCCGTGGGTGTTCGAGGCCAACGCCAAGCCTCAGTACGGCCCACGTCCGCGCAGCCGGCTGGTCCGAGCGATCATGGCCTATGCGGCGGTCTCTTTTAACAATTCCCGAGCCCACAAAA
>QGUQ01000238.1 GCA_003242195.1 Bacillota bacterium
TCCCATCACCGTGGCGCCGGTGCTGATCATCGACGACCTGGGCGCAGAAGACGAGCCGCGGGCCCGGACCAAGATCGACACGGTGGTTTACTACCGCCACGCGGCGCGCAGGCCCACGGTCATCACGACGAACCTGCGGCCGGAGGCGCTGGCGGAGCGGTACGGAAGCCGCGTCGTCGACCGGTTGCAGGAATGGGGTCCGGTGGTACAGGTCGTGGCGGAATCGATGCGGCAGCCGGTGGGGAGTGGGACCCGATGATCCGCATCATCGTCCCCGGCCGCCCCGTCCCGAAGCAGCGACCCCGCCTGGGGGTGCGGATGCGCGGCCGGTGGATCGTGCAGGCCCACGTCTATACGCCTCGGGAGACTCGACGGTATGAGGCGCTGGTGCGGGAGTGTGCTCAATGGTGGTGAGTCACATGCGTAAGTGGACCGAAGAAGAACTTCGCTTTGTTCAAGAGCACTATCAGACCATGACCTACGCGGAGATCGCACAGAGGCTCGGGCGCACCGAGAACGCCGTTCGCAACCTGTGTCATGAGCGCGGGTGGAAGAAGGTCCGCCCCTGGACGCCGGAGGAAGATGCGCTGCTCAAGGAGCTTTACGGCAAGTTTCAAGAGCACAGGTTCCTTGACGCCGTGGCGAAAGAACTGGGCCGATCTAGGGCGGCAGTGGCTTGCAGGGCCAATGAGTTGGGCCTGACGCGCATGGATCGGCCACGCGCTATGGACGCCGTGCTGAAAACTATCAAGGCCCCTTCCAGGTATGCCAGGACTCGTAACGGGTTGGGCGTTCTGACGGCCGGTGGCTTCCGCGAAGACCTCGGCATCTACGTGCGCTCCCGCTGGGAGGCCAATTATGCCCGATATCTCAACTGGCTGAAGGAGCAGGGCAAGGTCAAGGAGTGGCAGTACGAGCCCGAGACCTTTGAGTTCCCGCACATCAAACGCGGAACTCGGTTCTACACCCCAGACTTCAGGGTGGTGTGGGCCGACGGCACAGTCGAGTACCACGAGGTCAAGGGCTACATGGACCAGAAGTCGCGGACGGCGCTGAAGCGGATGGCCCGCTACTACCCCAACGTGAAGATCGTCGTGATTGACCGTAACACGTACCAGGACATCCGGCGCAAACTGTGCCGCCTCATTCCTGGCTGGGAGGAGCCCAATGGCAAGCTTCCGTCGTTCTGGTCCGAGGCGGAGGAGGCCATCCTGAAGGAGCTTTGGGAGAGCGGTGTGCCGGTCGCTGAGATCGCTCGGCGTCTCGGCAGGTCCGAGAATGCCGTTGCCGTTCGCGCCCAGCGCAAGGGCTTCCGCCGCCCCGCCGCCAGTCGAAAGGCTGGGTGAATGATGGGGCATCATGGACGGTTCTCGCGGGTGCGGATCACAGAGCATGCCCGGACCCGCTGGGAGCAGTACGGCGGTCGAGGCAAGCTTACGCCATGGCGAGTACGCAGGCGACTACTCGGCAAGTTGCGTGGAGGTGCCCGCTACCTCGGGGGCGCGGTGTTCGTGGACCTCTCCGATGGCTTGGTGGCCGTCTGCGTGCCTGAGAGGCGGGGCGGGTGGTCTGTAGTGACGATCCTTGACAAGCGGGCAACGGAGGCGGATCGCGATGCGGGTTGAGCGGCGGCGCGGCGACACGTACCAAGCGACGATCCGCGTGCTCAAGGCCCGGCGCGGCCGGCCGACGGTGGTGGAGATCGACGGGGAGCGTTACGTCTGGATGCCCAGGGACATGTACATGGGCGGCCGGCGTTCCAGGCAACCCCAGGAGGCCGCAAATTTGGCCGAGAAGGGCCGTTTCGGGGGTGACGATACCCAGAGGCCTTACCCGTCCCAATCGGTGGATTACAGGCCAAAATAGGGGCCTCTGCGGCGATCCTGGCGGGTGGGGAGACGGGCGGATCGGAGGGATGGACATGCCGATGCGACCGGACGGCGTGCCGGACGGCTGGATCAGCCTGGGCGAGGCGGCCGAGTGGTTGGGCGTGTCGCGGGACTGCATGCGGCGGATCGTACGCCGAGGCTACGTCCGGCCGCGCACCTACTACCGGGGTGAGGTGGCGATGCGGTACGCGCCGCCGGCCGAGTGGGAGGCGGGGCTGCGCAGGTGGCATGAGGACTACCCCAAGGCGCGCAAGACCAACGCGCATGTGCAGCGCCTGCGCAAGGAGCAGATGGGCGTCCTGCCCTCGGTCGATCCCGAGACGGCCCGACGACGGCTGCAAGAGCTTACGCCACGCCAGCGGATGATGCTGCGGCTGTACATCCTGGCCGTAATGCGGGGCTACAACGTCAACGCCCTCAACGACGTCCTGCGGCGGGTGCCGGACGATTTAGCGGCGGAGCTAGTGGGGAGGCGTGCGGGATGACGCGCGAGGAGATCATGCGGCTGGAGGGCCGGGAGCTGGACGCGGCGGTTGCGGAGCACGTGATGGGGTGGACCAATGTGATCTACTCGGACATCACGGCGGCTCCGAAAGGAGTGCGCCCTGATGGATTGCCGGACGCAGTGCCCCACTACTCAGAGGACATTGCCGCTGCGTGGCAGGTGGTGGAGCGGCTGACGGCCATGGGCTACCAGTTTGAGCTTGCGTTCGTGCCGAGATATGAGCCGGAGCCTTGGCTGGCGCTGTTCTTCGTGCCTCCCAGGCGCCCCGCCCCCGCCTCTTCGGCGTTCGCCGCAACCGCAGCCGAGGCCATATGCCGGGCCGCCCTGCTGGCGGTGTGTGGGGAGGAGAACAGAGATGCTGACGCCTGAGCGCCTGAAGGCCATCAAGGAGCGGTGTGAGCGGGCGACCAAGGGGCCGTGGATCGTGTCGCCCAACCGACACAAGGCCAAGGACGGTAGCCAGTGGGGCATCATTGAGGCCCGTATCAGGACGGTCACTGGTGGCATCGTGGCCCACACCATCTGCACGTGGGACGGCGACAATGGGCGGGCCAATGCCGAGTTTGCGGCCCATGCCCGCGAGGACCTGCCCGCCCTCGTGGCCGAGGTGGAGCGTCTGTGGGACTTCGTGGGCGAATTGCGGAACGAACTGCGACGGTGGCGGGATCGGGCCGCCGAGCTGGAGCGGAGCGCCGTCATGGATGCCGAGGACGAACTGGACGAGGCGTGGCGCGAAGGTAAGGCTGCTGGGCTCGATGAGGCCGCGGACGAGTTGGAGGCTCTGTTGAACGAACTGGAGGCGAGCCGCCGTGCTGAATAGCGTCGTGCTGATCGGCCGCCTCACGCGCGATCCCGAGATGCGCTACACGCCGAACGGCAAGGGTGTGTGCGGCTTCACGCTGGCTGTCGATCGTCCCTTCACGAACCAGCAAGGCGAGCGCGAGGCTGACTTCCTCGATGTCGTCGTCTGGGGCAAGCTTGCTGAGACCTGCGCCAACCACCTCAGCAAGGGGCGGCTGGTGGCGGTGAGCGGTCGCATCCAGACCCGGACGTGGGAGGACAAGAAGGGCAATCGGCGCAAGGCGGTCGAGGTGGTGGCGGAGTCGGTGCGGTTCCTGGACAAGCCCAGGGCGGTGGAGAATGAGACAGGGGAGGAGGCCGGCGGAGACTACAGCACCGACGTGCCGTTCTGACGGCGGGGGTGAGACTGTGGTGGAGGCGCGGGGCCTGGACCCGACGATCAAGGCGGGCATTGAAGCGGACCTGCGGGCCTACCGCCGGTGGGTGGCGCGGCTGGAGGCGCTGGAGCAGGAGGCCAGGACGATCGCGCAGCAATACGGCCGCCACACGGCCGAGGTGAGCCAGCGCCAGCGCCG